>NZ_JBGOSN010000011.1:0-120608 GCF_046335115.1 Paracoccus sp. P2
GGGCGCATGGCGGGGGCCGACGATTATGTGACCAAGCCCATTGATTACGACCTGCTTCGTGCCACCGTTGAAGCGCGCCTGAACCGGATGCAAAGGTTGCGCGCAATGCCGGGAGATCGATCTGGCCTGGCCGCCCTCGACCGCCTGGCTCTTGGTGTGGTGCTGCTCGATGCCAATGGCGGCGTGGTCCATGCCAATCCTCTGGCCCAAAGCTTGTCGGGCGCGGCCGGAATCTCGCTGAGTGGGCGTTTTGCCGCCAGCGGCGAAAATGGCCGGAAGCTGTCCGCGTTGATCGCAGGGTTGGCCCCGGGTAAAGGGATGGCGCCGACGGGGTTGCGCTTGGACGATGGGTGCCAGCTCATGATTATCGGGATGTCGCTGCCAGCGCACTCGCACCATGATGAGGCTGTCGCCATGCTGATACTGAGCGGCACAGACAGCAAACCTCCTATGGACACCGCAACCCTTGGCCAGTTGTTCGGCCTGACGCCGATGGAAGCCCAGGTCGCGTGTTTGTTGGCCGAAGGGTTGCGCCGCAGCCAGATTGCAGACCGGTTGGCGATCTCGGGTACGACCGTCGCCTTCCATCTGCGAAACATCTTCTCCAAGACCGGCGTGCAAAGGCAGGCGGAACTGGTGGCATTGATTCTGTCAGTACCACTGGCGCAGCCCGTGACCTGAGTGAAGCGGCGCATTGAATATCTGACACAGCGATCAAGACCGTTCCGCAACGAACACGAAGGACTTGTAGTCAGTATGTTCTCATATGTTCTCGGGTGCTTCCCAGAAGAAGCGAACCGCTCAGGGATTGCCGGAGGCGTTTTAGTTTGAGTCACGCGGCCATGGGTTGGGCTTCCAGCATGGCGTAATAGCGTTCCTCGGCTTCGGCCGGAACCGACCCCAAAGTGGTCGCCCGATGATTCAGAACCAAGGCAGTGGCCTGTGTATTCGTGCAAGCTTGGCTTGCCGGTTTCGCCAATCGCAATGCGGGTTCGAACCCTTAGATCAATGAGGCAGGGGACACCCCTCCCCACTATCGAAAGGAACCCGATCATGACCCAGAAAACCATCCTTCGCAGCGACGAACTTTCGTGCCCCTCCTGCGTGCCGAAGATCGAGAAAGCGCTCAACGCCCTTCCTGGTGTGGCAAAGGCCGAGGTGCGCTTCAACACCGGCAAGATCGAGGTCGAGCACGACCCCGCGCAATCGAGCGTTGAAGCGTTGGTCGAGGCGGTGCGCGGAACCGGCTATGAGGCACAGCCTGCCGCCTTCTGATCGGCACTCCACCTTTTTCGCCGCGCCGCGCGCCGGCGCGGCCGGCACGCTTTTCCGGCATGGTTGAAGATGAAAGGAGCGATGAGATGAGCAATCTTGTCAGCAGGATCAGGAGCGCCTTCGTGCATCCGGCACGGCGACGCTTCTGGTTGACGGTCGGCAGCGGCGGGTTGATCGCGGCCGGCCTTCTGGCGCGCTACGGTTTCGGCATGGTCGAGGCATGGACGGCGCTGATGGTCGCGGCAGCTTTTGTTGCCGGCTCCGATATCGCCATCCGCGCCTGGCGCTCGCTGCGTGTAAGGCATTTCAGCATCGAACTGCTCGTCACCGTCGCGGCGGTCGGCGCGTTGTTTATCGGCGAGGTCTGGGAGTCGGCGGCCGTCACCTTCCTGTTCATGTTCGGTGGCTGGCTTGAGGCGCGCACCATGGGACAGACCCGAGGGGCGCTGAAGGCATTGCTCGATGGCGCGCCCGCCACCGCGACCGTGCTGCGCGACGGCGATCCCGTCGAAATGCCGGCTCATATGGTCCAGCTTGGCGAGACCGTGCTGGTCAGGGCCGGTCAGCGTATCCCGGTGGACGGCGAGGTGACCGAAGGCACCGCCGCCGTGAGCGAGGCAGCGATTACTGGTGAGCCGATGCCGGCCGAGAAAGCGCCGGGCAGCCACGTTCATGCTGGAACGATCGCCGAGAACGGGTTGCTGCGCATCCGCGCCACCAATGTCGGCGCCGACACCACCCTTGCCCGCATCATTCAGCGCGTCGAGGAGGCGCAGGAGGAAAAAGCCCCGAGTCAGCGCATGATCGAGCGCTTCGCGCAATGGTATACGCCCTCGATCATCGGACTTGCGGTCGTCGCCTTCGCCGTGACGCAGGATATCCGTCTGGCGCTGACGCTGCTGGTCGTCGGCTGCCCCGGCGCGCTGGTGATCTCGACGCCGGTGTCCATCGTCGCCGGCATCGGCCGCGCGGCGCGCAGCGGCATCCTGATCAAAGGCGGCCAGCATCTGGAAAGTGCGGGCCGGATCGACACGCTGGCGCTCGACAAGACCGGCACGCTGACGGAAGGCAAACCGCAGCTCGCCTCCATCGTCGCGCTGGGCGGAGTGACGGAAGCCGAGTTGCTGCATCTGGCCGCAACCGCCGAGGCTGGATCGACCCACCCGCTCGGGCGTCCGATCGTCGAGGCCGGCCGCAAGAACGGGCCGCTTTCCACGCCTGAAACGCTGGAGGAGCACGCCGGCATGGGCCTGAGCGCCCGCATCGACGGCCGGACCGTTGCCGCTGGCAACCGACGCCTGATGGATACGCTCGGCATCGCGCTGGGCCAGGAGGGCGAAGCCGCACTGGACCGCCTGCTGTCCAACGGCCAGACGCCGATCCTGGTGGCGCGTGACGGGCAGCTGATCGGGCTGCTGGGCATGTCTGACATGGCCCGTGAAGGCGCGGCGGAGGCCATCGCCCGGCTGCGCGACATCGGCATAGGCCGCGTGGTCATGCTGACCGGCGACCAGCATGGCGCCGCCGAAGCCATTGCCCGCGAGGTCGGCATCGACGAGGTTCATGCCGGGCTGATGCCCGAAGACAAGCTGGAGTTGATCCGGAAGATGAAGGCAGGTGGCGCGCATGTCGCCATGGTCGGCGACGGCATCAACGACGCGCCAGCGCTTGCCGCCGCCGACACCTCGATCGCCATGGGCGCGGCCGGCAGCGACGTCGCCATCGAGACCGCCGACATCGCGCTCCTGAAAGACGATCTCGGCAAGATCCCCGAGGCGATGGCGATCTCGCGCGCGACGCTGGGCAATATGCGCCAGAACCTCATCATCGCGCTGGTGACGGTGGCCGGACTGCTGGCGGGCGTGTTTTCCGGCAATGTCCACATGGCGGGCGGCATGCTGGTCCACCAGCTTTCGGTGCTGATCGTCATCGCCAACGGCATGCGTCTACTGCGCGTGCCGAAGGCCACCGCACCCGGCGGGAGGGCAGCAAAAGCCGCCGCCACCCGGCCGGCGACTGTGGCCGCGCGAGGCTGACGCCTCGCCTCCTGGCAGACCCCGTTCCGATGCGGGGTCTGTTGTTTTTGCAGCGTCAATCCTGTCTCATCGTCCGGAACTATCTGAAAGGATCGATATGGATGCCAGGACCGCCCCGTGGAACGACGTTCTCGACTTCTGGTTTCCCGAAGGCCGCTCGTCAGGGATAGCGGCTGGAACTCATCGCGATCACTGGTCGTGGCGGCTGCATGGCGGCGCAGACGACAAAATCGTCGCGCGCTTCGCCGACCTCACGAGCAGCGCAGCTTCAGGCGATCTCGACGACTGGGCCGGCGACCCCGAAGGCAGGCTGGCGCTCATCATCGTGCTCGACCAGTTCTCGCGCTCGCTCTGGCGCGGCACGCCACGCGCATTCGCGCAAGACCCTGCCGCGCTGTCGCTGGCGATGGAGGGGTTCTCCAACGGCCACTACGCATCGCTGGGCACGCCCTGGTTCAGGATCGTCTACAGTCAGCCCCTTGGCCATTGCGAAGGCCCGGATCACCTTGCGCGCATCGATCTGCTCATCAGGCTTCGCGAAGAGATCGCAGCGGAAGCCCCCGCTTCCCTTCAGCCGATATACCAGTCACTGGTGAAACAGGCCGGTGATGTGCGCAAGGTCATCGCCGCTTTTGGCCGTCACCCGCACCGCAATCAGGTCCTCGGCCGGGAATCGACGCAGGCGGAAGAAGCTTACATCGCCGAAGGGGATTTCCCGCACGACAGGGCGTTTCAGGCGTAACTTCTGGAAACGAAACTCATCACGGGGTGATGCTTTCGCTAGCTGCTCGGGTAGATTACGGTTGCTGCGCACTCATATTCTCTGGAAGGAAAACATCATGGCTGACACTTGGCTTCCCTCACTCAAGACAGCGACCCCGCAGGAGGGGTTCGACCTTGCCACCAAAATGGCGCGGGTCGGCGTCAAGGTGACCCAGCCTTCCGCCGAGATTCGCGACAAGCTGCGCGCGGCCTACGATCAGGATACCGCGCAACTCATCGCTTCCTCGCAGGTGATCGCCATCCATTTCCAGACGGTTGCGGCCGCCAACAATTATTGGCGCGACTGACGCCCTCGCCTACGACTGATGCGAGGGCGTCCGTCGCGCCAGCGTTTCAGTCAAAGTTTCAATCCGCGCAATCGCAGCGCGTTGGCGATGACGCTGACCGACGACAGCGACATGGCGGCGGCCGCGATGATCGGTGACAGAAGGAGGCCGAAAGAAGGGTAAAGCACGCCCGCGGCAATCGGGATGCCGGCGGCATTGTAGATGAAGGCGAAGAACAGGTTCTGGCGGATATTCGCCATCGTCGCCTGCGACAGACGCCGCGCTTTCACGATCCCCATGAGGTCTCCCTTGAGTAAGGTGACGCCGGCGCTTTCGATGGCGACATCGGTGCCCGAGCCCATGGCGATGCCGACATCGGCGGCGGCAAGCGCGGGCGCGTCATTGACGCCGTCGCCCGCCATGGCAACCACACGGCCTTCAGCCTTGAGACGGCTCACCACGGCGCTCTTTGCATCCGGCAGCACGTCGGCCTCGACCTCATCGATGCCCAGTTGACGCGCGACAGCTTCGGCTGTGGTTTTATTGTCGCCGGTCAGCATCACGATGCGGATGCCTTCGCCATGCAGCGCGTTCAGCGCCTCCTGCGTCGTCGCCTTCACCGGATCGGCAATGGCGAAGATGCCACCCGCCTTGCCATCGACGCCGATATAGATCGCCGTGGCGCCATCATGGCGCAAGGCGTCCGCCCGTTCGGCAAGGGCCGACGCATCGACACCATGCTCCTTGAGGAACGCCGCATTGCCGAGCGCGATCGCCTTGCCCTCGACGGTGCCGAGCGCGCCCTTGCCGAGAGGGGAGTCGAAGTCCACCACGGGCGGGACCTCGATGCCCTTCTTCTCCGCCGCCTCCACAATCGCCAATGCCAGCGGATGTTCCGACGCCTTCTCGACGCCAGCGGCAAGCCGCAGGATTTCCGTTTCGTTAAAACCGCCTGCCGCCACGATCGCCGTCACCGACGGCTTGCCCTCGGTGAGCGTGCCGGTCTTGTCGACGACGAGCGTGTCGACCTTCTCCATATGTTCGAGCGCTTCGGCGTTCTTGATCAGGACGCCGGCGCTGGCGCCCTTGCCGACGCCGACCATGATCGACATCGGCGTCGCCAGCCCCAATGCGCAGGGACAGGCGATGATCAGAACCGAAACGGCCACGACCAGCCCGTAGGCGAAGCGCGGCTCGGGACCCCAGATGCCCCAGACGATGAAGGCCAGAATCGCGATGACGATGACCAGCGGCACGAACCAGCCCGAGACCTGATCGGCCATGCGCTGGATCGGCGCGCGCGAGCGCTGCGCATCGGCGACCATCTGCACGATGCGCGACAGCATGGTATCGCGGCCGACCTTTTCGGCGCGGATCACCAGCGCCCCGGTCTGATTCAGCGTGCCGCCGATGACCTGATCGCCCACAGTGCGGGTGACAGGCATGGATTCGCCGGTGACCATCGCTTCATCAAGCGAGGAGCGTCCGTCCTCGACGACGCCATCGACCGGCACGGTCTCGCCGGGCCGCACACGCAGCCTGTCGCCGAGGGCAACGTGCTCGACCGGAACGTCTTCCTCCACGCCATCGTCACCGACGCGCCGCGCCGTCTTCGGCGCCAGATCGAGAAGCGCCCTGATCGCGCCCGAGGTCTGCTCACGGGCGCGCAGTTCCAGCACCTGGCCAAGCAGCACCAGAACGGTGATGACCGCCGCCGCCTCGAAATAGACCGCGACCGTGCCATCTTCCGCGCGAAAGGCGGCGGGGAAAATACCCGGCGCAAGGGCGGCGACGATGCTGTAGGCCCAGGCGACGCCCGTGCCCATGGCGATCAGGGTGAACATGTTGAGGCTGCGATTGACCAGCGACGCCCAGGCGCGCTCAAAGAACGGCCATCCGCACCACAAAACCACCGGCGTCGCCAGAACGAGCTGAACCCAGATCGATATCCGCATCGGCACCAGATGATGCAGTGCGGGAATAAGGTGACTGCCCATTTCGAGCACGAAGACCGGAGCGGCGAGGACCAGCCCGATCCAGAAGCGCCGTGTCATGTCGGCGAGTTCCGGGCTGGGGCCGCTGTCGGCGGTCACCATCAACGGCTCCAGCGCCATGCCGCAGATCGGGCAGCTTCCCGGCCCATCCTGCCGGATCTCGGGATGCATCGGACAGGTCCAGATCGCGCCCTCGGGCGCGTCCGGAGCGGGCGCCGCGTCTCCTGCAAGATATCGGGCGGGGTCCGCCTTGAATTTCGCCTTGCAGGAAGCCGAGCAGAAATAGTGAGTGTGACCCTCATGGGTCAGGTGATGTTCCGCCGTCTGCGGATCGACCTCCATGCCGCAGACGGGGTCCTTCACAAGATGCGCATGACCCGAATGGTCATGATCATGCGAATGGTGCTGATGCTTACCGTGTCCGTTCATTCTCTAACCCGCCGCCTCACCTGAGCCTGGAAAATTCATCTTTTCGCTACATTGCCGAACAGCGCGTTCAGCCCCTCGGCCATCGTCGGATGCGCAAGAATGGCGTCGCGCAGGACGCTGTAGGGCAACCCGCCGAGCATGGCTGCCTGCACCACGGCCATCACTTCCCCGGCCTCCGAACCGATCATGGCAAAGCCTGCGATCCGGTCCTGCGGATCGACCAGCGCCTTCACGAAGCCCGAGGTTTGCGAGGTCGTCCGCGTCCGCAGCACTGCCTTCATCGGCAGTTTCGCGACGCGCATATCAATTCCACTGGCGTGCGCTTCCGCTTCGCTCATGCCGATGCGGGCAAGCGGCGGGTCGATGAACATGCAATAGGGCATCAGCCGCCCTGTGGTCGTTCTGTCCCCACCATCGAGATTGTCCCGGATAATTCGGAAATCATCGAGCGATGCGTGGGTGAATTGCGGACTTCCCGCGCATTCTCCGATGGCCCATACGTCCCTTGCAGTCGTCTCCAGTCGATCGTTCACCTTGATGGTGCCGCGATCCGTCAGCGCAATGCCTGCCTCTTCAAGCCCTATGCCTTGCGTGTTGGGGGTGCGGCCGGCCGCGACCAGAATGTCCGTGCCCTCGATCGTTCTTGAACCGTCCGGCGTCCGAATGGTGGCGCGCACGCTTTCGCCCGACCGGCCCTCCACCTTCTCGACTTCGGCAGACAAAAGCACCTCTATGCCTTCCGCCTCCAGAATCCGCCGAACTTCTTCGGAAACATCCTCGTCCTCGCGCTTCAGCAGTCGCGGGCCACGGTCCACAATGGTGACGCGACTGCCGAAGCGCTGATAGGCCTGCGCCAGTTCAAGCCCGACATAGCCCCCGCCGAGAACGATCAGGTGGGCCGGCAACCGGTCCAGTTCGAGCGCTTCGATATGGGTGAGCGGCTTGGCTTCGGCCAGACCGGGGACGGGCGGAATGGTTGCATGCGTCCCAAGGTTGAGAAACAGCTTTTCAGCGACGAGCAGCCGCGTCCCGCCATCGTTCAGCGCGATCTCGACCGCGCTTGGCGCGACGAGGCGGGCGTTGCCCATGATGAGTTCCGCGCCCGTCGCCTCGTAGCGTTCCAGATGAAACGTCACGAGGCTTTTGACCATGGCGCGCTTGCGCTCCACAACCGTCTTCATGTCGACCGAGACGGGGCCGGTCGCAACGCCATACTCCCCGGCGTGGGCAACGGCATGGGCGATACCCGCGCTCCAGATCTCGTTCTTGCTTGGCAGGCAGTTGATGTTGGGGCACGAGCCGCCGATCCAGCGCCGCTCGATGACAGCCACCTTCTGGCCGGCTTGCGCCATATGCCAGGCGAGGTATTTGCCGCCTTCGCCACTGCCGATTACGACGGCGTAGCGCTCCGCTTCCGTCATCAACTACGCATCCTTCAGCAACACCGCCCCTATCCAAGCGATGAAAATATGCCACCCGGCCCTCTATGCGGGATCATGTCATACTCTTGCGGGGTCGGACAATTACTGTTGCTATTGCGAGCAGCCCCTTGAAGTAGCCTTACTGCCAGTTTCGGCGCCGTCGCATCATTTCTGGGCCGGGGCCTTAAAATGGGCCATGATCAGGGAGTGTAGTCGGTTTTGCCCTGGCTGTATTGTCCGAAAGGGAACATGCCGACTTGCGAAGGATTGGCCGACTTTCTGTAGGAGAAAATCATGTCTTTGAACGATAAAGTCATATTGGTAACCGGCGCTGGCCAGGGGATCGGACGCGGCATTGCGCTGCGGCTTGCAAAGGAAGGCGCCAACCTCGCGCTGGCCGATGTCAAGGCCGACAAGCTCGACTCCGTTCGCAAGGAAGTCGAAGCGCTCGGACGCAAGGCCACCACCGTTGTTGCCGATGTCAGCAAACGCGACGATGTCTACGCCGCTATCGACCATGCGGAAAAGCAACTCGGCGGGTTCGACGTCATCGTCAACAATGCCGGCATCGCTCAGGTCAAGCCGATCGCCGACGTCACGCCCGAGGACATGGACCTGATCTTCCGCATCAATGTCGACGGCGTGCTCTGGGGTATCCAGGCGGCTGCGAAGAAATTCAAGGATCGCGGACAGAAAGGCAAGATCATCAACGCCTGCTCGATCGCCGGACATGACGGTTTCGCCATGCTTGGCGTCTATTCGGCGACCAAGTTCGCCGTGCGGGCGCTAACGCAAGCCGCCGCCAAGGAATATGCCAGCGCGGGCATCACGGTGAACGCCTATTGCCCCGGCATCGTCGGCACCGACATGTGGGTGGAGATCGATGAGCGTTTTTCCGAGATCACTGGAACGCCGAAGGGCGAAACCTACAAGAAGTATGTCGAAGGCATCGCTTTGGGTCGCGCGCAGACACCGGAGGACGTGGCAGCGTTGGTCGCTTTCCTCGCGGGCGCCGATTCCGACTACATCACAGGACAGTCGATCCTGACCGATGGCGGTATCGTCTACCGATAAGGCCGCCTGCCAAATCGCGAATGTTCAGAAGCGGCCGCACCGGGAAACGGCCTTGTGAGAATTTCTCCCTTCAGCGGAATGGTTCCGTCTGGAAGAGCCGCGTTTTGTCGGAGAGAATTGTCCTCTTGTTCCTGGGCATGGCATCGCCGCCTTCGGCCGCCATTCGCACCACAGGTTCTTGACCGGCATTCGACGCCTACTGAAGAGCGGTCGGTTCCTCATCTACGCGCGTTTCGGGCGGGATTGCCGTCATCCAGTCAAACCCCTGACTGGTATGAAGGCTCTACCGAGCCGGCGTCGGGTTGGCGTCGCAGTGAGGTCGCACTGCGCGCCCGGATCGGGTCGGCGAGCAGCCTGAGGCCGTTCAGCACCACAAGAACCGTGCCGCCCTCATGCCCCACCACCGCGAGCGGCAGCGGCAGGGCGAAGAACAGGCTCGAGGCGACCAGAAGCAGCATCATGCCGATGGCGAAAGTCAGATTCTGACGGATGATCCGGCGGGTGCGGCGCGCCAACCGATGCGCCGCGGCAAGGCGGGCCATGTCCTCCGACAACAGCGCGACATCGGCTGCCTGCAAGGCGACGTCGCTGCCCGCTGCGCCCATGGCGATGCCGACATCGGCCCGCGCCAGCGCGGCGGCGTCGTTCACCCCGTCGCCGACAAAGGCCACCTTTCCATTCTTCGCCAGTTCGCCCACCAACCGGACCTTGTCTTCAGGCAGCAGATCGGCATGGACATCCTTTGCCTCCAGTCCGAGTTCCGCGGCGATCCGCAAGCCGACAGGGCGCCGGTCGCCGGTCATCATGGCGATAGTATCTACCCCAGCCGTCCTGAGCGCAGCCAGTCCGGCGGCCGAGGTCTCGCGCGGACGGTCGGCGACGGTGAGCGCACCATAGACCCGATCTCCCCGCCCCAGCCACACCACGGTCTGGCTACCATCCGTCAGTTTCACAAATTCCGGAGCATCCAGCGATGCGCCCATGCGCGCGGCCATGCGCGGATTGCCGGCCCAGAGCGGGCCCACGGCATCCTCCCCCGTAATCCCCTCACTTGGCACGGTTTCCACATCGCGCACCTCGGCGACGGTTATGCCTTTTTCGTCGATGTGGCGGCGGATCGCATCGGCAATTGGATGTTCGGAATGCGCCTCGAGACCGGCGATCAATGACAGGAACCGCTCTTCGGCCTGTGCTCCCGATTCCGACGCCATCACCTGCGTCACCTCGGCCTTGCCTGTGGTCAGCGTACCGGTCTTGTCGAAGGCGAAGATATCGACCTCGGCCAGCGTCTCCAGCGCCGCGCCGCCCTTGAACAGAACACCGCCGCGCGCGGCCGCCGCCAATGCCGAGAGGATCGCCGCCGGGACCGATATCACTACCGCGCAGGGGCTGGCCGCGACCAGCAGCGTCGCGGCGCGATAAAGCGCATCCTGCATTGTCCAGCCGAGTGCGAGGAATATAATGAGTGCCAGCACCGCGCCGGCCAGCACCGCGATGGTATAGCGCTGGCCGAACCAGGCGCTGAACCGTTCGGAAGGAGCGCGTGCGGCCTGAGCCTCGGTCACCAGTTCGATCATCCGCGCCACGGTGCTTTCCGCGACCGGACGGGTAACGCGGACGAGCAGCACGGCGTTGAGGTTCACCGTGGCCTCGAACACCTTTGCGCCGGGGCCCTTGCCGACCGGCATCGATTCGCCGGTGATCGTCGCCTCATCGAGCGAGCCTTCCCCTTCCGCCACCTCGCCATCGGCCGGCACACGCGCACCGGGGCGCAACACCACCAGGTCGCCGGCCACGAGATCACCCACCGAAACTTCCGTGACGGTGCCGTCAGGAGCGCGCCTGAGCGCGGTGTCGGGACGCAGCGCCATCAGCGCCTCGACGGCATGGCGCGCCCGGCCCATCGCCCGCTGCTCCAACGTGGTCGAGAGGCTGAACAGCGTCAGCAGCACCGCCCCTTCGAGCGCAGCACCCACCGCGGCGGCGGCAAGGGCGGCCACGATCATCAGAAGATCGATGTCGAGAACCCGCTCGTGCCAGAGCGACGTCAGGGCTCGGACCCCGGTCGGCACACCACCGGCCAGATAGACCAGCACGAGACCGACCGGTCCCCAAAGACCGGGGATCAAAAAGGCATCGACAGTCGCAAGCGCCATCCCGGCAAGTGTGATGCCGGTCAATGCTGTCATAAAGCGGTCGGAAGAAAGGTCGATTTGCAATTTGTGTTCCTGGCTGTGCCGCGACGGCGGCAGTGGCTGGGGAAACCGGGCAGCGGTGCGCCATGCAGGCTGGCGTTACATTGCCGGTCGATCAGGTTCCGTTATTCCTTTTCCATCACAGCATCGAGCTTACCTCCAGGACCGCACCGCCGGCAGCCCCGATCAGCACCACGAGCCAGGGCGGAAATTTCCAGCTCATCAGGGCCACGAAGCAGGTCAGCGCCAGCGCAAAGTCACGGGGCGAACCGACCGAGCTGGTCCAGAGCGGATCGTAGAGCGCGGCGCCCAGAATGCCGACCACCGCGGCATTGGCCCCTGCCATCGGCGCCCGCACGCCGGAGCGTGCGCGCAGCGTGTTCCAGAACGGCAGCGCGCCGACAAGCAGCAGGAAGCCCGGCAGGAAGATCGCAAAAAGGGCAAGCGTCGCGCCGGCGATCCCGTTCGGGCCGGGTTCGAGCAACATGCCGAGATAGGCGGCGAAGGTGAAGAGCGGCCCCGGCACCGCCTGGGCCGCGCCATAGCCGGCCAGGAACGCATCGGGCGTGACCCAGCCCGGGCGAACCACTTCGGCTTCCAGCAAAGGCAAGACCACATGGCCGCCGCCAAATACCAGCGCACCAGCGCGATAGAAGGCGTCGATCACCGCCAGCCCTTGCGCGGGAAACATCGCCGCCGCCAGCGGCAAGCCGAAGATCAGGATGAAGAACAGGGCCAGCGCGATTATTCCCGCCTGCCGCGAGACCGGAAAATGCAGCGCTTCACCCGGCGATCCGGCCGTGTCCCGGCAAAGCCAGAGCCCGGCGAACCCACCGAGCAGGATTGCACCCAACTGGCCCATGGCGCCCCCGATCAGCACCGCAATCAGGACGGCGGCGAGCGCGATGGTCTGGCGGGTGCGGTCGGGGCAAAGCGTGCGCGCCATGCCCCAGACTGCCTGCGCAACGATGGCCACCGCCACCAGTTTGAGCCCGTGCAATACCCCGGTGCCGAGCGGGCCTGAAATCGCCCCCGCTCCGAGCGCGAACAGCATCAGGAGCAGGGCGGAAGGCAAGGTAAAGGCGGCCCAGGCAGCCAGCGCACCCACCGGTCCGGCACGCTGCAAGCCCAGTGCGAAGCCGGCCTGGCTGGATGCTGGTCCCGGAAGGAATTGGCACAGTGCGACCAGATCGGCATAGCCACGATCGTCGATCCAGTCGCGGCGGGCAACGAATTCCTCGCGGAAATAGCCGAGATGCGCGATCGGCCCGCCAAACGAGGTCAGGCCCAGTTTTAGAAAAGCGGCCAGAACCTCGCCCGGTGTTCCGTGTTGTTGGCGCTGAGGCATAACATTCCGCGTGTCATTGGCGGGCATGATGTCTCCGTGATGTTCGCAATGCAGGGCTCGCGAGGCGCCTCGGGCAGGCGCGTGCGATCGTTGCCCCTATATTGGGACAATGGGACAGGCAGGTGACTGCGAAAGCACGCGCCTCGTCGTTCCATCGGCATCGCAAGTTGCGTCCACGGGACCGCACCCTGCAGGAGAGATATGGATGAATCATGCCATGCCCGTCCGGAGACCGCTCGCCTGCGGACGGCGGCCCTCCAGAAGATCAGCGTCATCGGCGAGCGCGTCAGCCATGAAATCCATGAAGGCACGGATACGGGCGGTGTTGCGCAGGTCCTCATGGGTCAGCAGCCACAGATCGAGCCGGAAATCTTCCGGAAACATGGCGATCCGGACAAGGTCGGGGGTGCGGTCGGCTACAGCGCAGGGCAACGGCGCAAGACCGATTCCGGACCTCGCCGCGGCAAGGGCGGCCGAGATCGAGTTGGTGCGATAGATCGGCCGCATTTTCGGCAGCCAATCCGCCAACTGATTGCCAATCGCTCCGTGCGACCGACCGAAACCGATCCAGTCGTTGTCGGCAAGATCGTCGTCGATTCCCTGAGCGGCACGGTCTGCCGAGGCATAGGCTCCGAATGCCAGCCGGTCGACGCGCCGGCCGACCAATATTTCCTGCGGCGTGTTGCCGATGCGCAGTGCGACATCGGCCTCGCGTCGGGTCAGGTCCAGGGGGCTGTCCGAAACGATCACCTCCAGTTCGATCCCCGGCTGCGCGGCATGGAAGGCCGCCAGATGCGGCGGCAATAACCCGGTCGCCAGCATATCGATGGCGGTGATGCGGATGAGCCCGCTCAGGCGCTGGTCCTGTCCTATCACCTGACGCGACAGGGCGATAATTTCCTCGTCGATCCGGATGGCGGTCTCCTGCATGGCCTCTCCGGCGCCCGTCAGCGCATAGCCGTCCGGCAACCGCTCGAAGAGCCGGACGCCCAGACGTTCCTCGAAGGCCCCGAGACGGCGAAACACGGTCGAGTGCATTACGCCAAGGCTGCGCGCTGCGCCCGACAGCGTGCCCGCCCGAGCCACAGCGAGAAAGAAGCGCAGATCGTCCCAGTTCTGGTTCTGTGCATCCATGAAGGATCACCCCTTCCAAGCCTGCTCCCATTGCCGGCAGCTTGTCGCCAACTTGCCGGCAACACCGCGCGTTCGCTTTGCCCCGTCAGAAAAGCTTGACCACGATGATTGCTCCACTTAAGTATGTGATTGCTCACTTACTAGGTACTTTATGCGAAAATCCGCGGAATTGCGCAAGGCCGAAATCTGTTGATTTCCGTCGAGACGTGACCCGGTATCCGGCAAAATTTTCATTGAGAATTGACCCATGTGACCCTTCTCCCAACGCAGCAAGCGACGGGGGACCGAGGAGTGATCCACATGGGACTTTTGAATGTCATCCGGCGGATGGCCCTGCGACAGAAACTGCCGATCCGTGAGATCGCACGTCGCACAGGTTTGTCGCGCAACACCATCAAGAAGTATCTGAACTCTGGCACGGTCGAGCCGAAGTTCGCGGTTCCGGAGCGTCCGAGCAAGCTTGATCCTTTTGCGGACAAGCTTGCGGGATGGCTGAAGACCGAGGCGTCCAAATCACGTAAGCAGCGCCGTCCACTGACACGGCTTCACGCTGATCTCGTGGCTCTTGGCTTCACCGGTTCTTATGGCAGAGTTGCGGCCTTCGCCCGGGCGTGGCGAGCAGACCGCCAGCGTGAACAACAAACGACGGGGCGCGGCAGTTTCGTGCCACTGACCTTCCGAGCGGGTGAAGCCTTCCAGTTCGACTGGAGCGAAGATTACGCGGTTCTTGGCGGTGAGCGCACAAAGTTGCAGGTTGCACATATCAAGCTGTCTCACAGCCGGGCGTTCCTCGTGCGGGCATATCTGCTTCAGACCCACGAGATGCTGTTCGATGCCCACTGGCACGGCTTCCGCGTTCTGGGCGGTGTGCCGGAACGTGGCATCTACGATAACATGAAGACAGCGGTGGATCGGATCGGGCGCGGCAAGGAGCGACAGGTCAACATGCGTTTCCTCGCCATGGCCAACCATTATGTCTTCGAGCCGGAATTCTGCAATCCGGCCGCAGGTTGGGAGAAGGGTCAGGTCGAGAAGAACGTCCAGGATGCACGACCGCGGCTTTGGCAGCCGATACCGGACTTTCCCGATCTCGCGGCGCTGAATGATTGGCTGGAACAGCGCTGCAAGGAGCTCTGGCAGGAGATCCCGCATGGCCGTCTGACTGGGACTGTGGCCGATGCTTGGGCTGAGGAACAGGCCGCGCTGATGCCTGTGCCGCCGGCCTTTGATGGCTTCATCGAATTGAGCAAGCGCGTCTCTCCCACCTGTCTGATCAGCTTCGAGCGGACCCGCTACAGCGTGCCGGCGTCGTTCGCGAACCGCCCTGTCAGCCTCCGCGTCTATCCTGACCGGCTCGTCATCGCCGCAGAAGGCCAGATCCTATGCGAGCATGCACGGCGTATTGACCGCTCCCACCAACTACCGCCGCGAACGGTCTACGACTGGCGGCATTATCTGGCGGTCATCCAGCGCAAACCTGGCGCGCTCAGGAATGGCGCTCCGTTTGCCGAACTGCCGTCAGGATTCAAGCAGCTGCAGGAACAGATGCTGCGACGTCCTGGTGGAGACCGTGAGATGGTCGATATCCTTGCATTGGTCCTGCACCATGACGAACAAGCTGTTCTGACCGCTGTGGAACTGGCTTTGGCCGAAGGGGTCGCGACCAAGACCCACGTGCTGAATATCCTACATCGCCTGATTGATGGCAAAACCAACGATGGGCCGCTCATCGATACGCCACAAGCGCTCGCGCTGCGCCGCGAGCCCAAGGCAAATGTCGGGCGCTACGACGATCTGCGGGCCCACAGCACCGGAGGCCGCCATGCGTCATGATCCCGCCAGCGGCGCCGTCATTATCATGCTTCGTAGCCTCAAGATGCATGGCATGGCGCAGGCCGTGACCGATTTGATCGAGCAAGGCGCGCCTGCATTCGAAGCGGCAGTCCCGATCCTAACCCAGCTGTTGAAGGCGGAGATGGCCGAACGAGAGGTTCGGTCGATTGCCTATCATATGAAAGCGGCACGCTTTCCGGCCTACAAAGACCTGTCTGGTTTCGACTTCTCAAGCAGCGAGATGAATGAAGCCACGGTGCGCCAGCTCCATCGATGCGAGTTCATGGAGGGGGCGCAGAACATCGTGCTCATCGGTGGGCCCGGCACCGGAAAGACCCATGTTGCGACCGCGCTTGGCATCCAGGCCATTGAGCATCACCGCCGCAAGGTGCGGTTCTTCTCGACCATCGAATTGGTCAACGCGCTTGAGCAGGAAAAGACGAAGGGAAAGGCAGGCCAGCTTGCCGAGACCCTCGTGCGCCTCGACCTCGTGATCCTCGACGAGCTGGGTTACCTGCCGTTCAGCGCCTCAGGCGGCGCACTGCTCTTCCATCTGCTGAGCAAGCTTTACGAACGCACCAGCGTCATCATCACCACAAATCTCAGCTTCAGCGAATGGGCCACGGTCTTCGGCGATGCGAAGATGACAACGGCGCTGCTCGATCGGCTTACTCACCGTTGCCATATCTTGGAAACCGGTAACGACAGCTTCCGCTTCAAAGCCAGCACCGAAGCAGCCGCCCGAAAAAAGAAGGAGGCTGCGATGACTTGACCCAAACATGACCCGCTTCGCATAATCTAAAGGTGGGTCAGTTCTCGGTGGAAAAGCCGGGTCACGTCTCGACGGAAATCAACAGTCACGCTCCACGCGCGCGGTCTTCGGCTGCAGCCCGACCAGCCGCTTGATCGCCTCGGAGGTACGGCCCTTGGCCTTCGCTTCGAGATAACGGCCAAGCAGGATCAAGGTGACGATGACCGCCGCGGCCTCGTAATAGACATTGGCCGTGCCTGCGGGCAGCACCTGCGGCGCAAAGGTCGCGACCACCGAATAGCCCCAGGCGGCGGCCGTGCCGACCATCACCAGCGAGTTCATGTCCGGCGTGCCGCGCAGCATCGCCGGCACGCCCCGCTTGAAGAAAATTCGTCCCGGTCCAAACAGCACGGCTGTGGTCAGCACGAACTGGATCAGCCAGCTCGTCTGCATTCCGATCGTGTTCATCACAATGTCATTGATCGCCGGCACGAGGTGCGAGCCCATCTCGATGACGAAGACAGGCAGCGTCAGCACCGCTGCGACGAGAAGCGAGCGGCGAAGGCCGTTCATCTCACGCTCGCGGGCCTCCCGTTCGCGCTCGGTTGCTGCGTCGTCGCCGCCGATCCGATGCGGCTCGTAACCGGCGCCGCGGATCGCGGCCTCCAGATCCTCAAGCGATGCGACACCGGCAAGATAGCGCACGCTGACCCGTTCGGTCGCAAGATTGACCGTGGCGGCATTGACACCCGGCACAGCGTTCACGGCCTTTTCGACATGGGCGACGCAGGACGCACAGGTCATTCCCGCTACACCGAATTCGGCCGTTATTTCAGGCACGCCATAGCCCGCGCCTTCGACGGCGCGGACGACAGCGGCCGCATCGGGCTTGCCCGTGAAAGCGACATCGGCGCGTTCGGTCGCCAGATTGACGCTCACCTTTGCCACATCCGGAAGTTTGGCGACCGCCTTTTCCACATGGGAAACACAGGACGCGCAGGTCATCCCTTCAATCGGGATGCTGAGCGTGGAGCCGTCACCGGCCCCGTGCTGCAATGGAACGACATTGGTCATGGCAGTCTTCCTTCTCAAATCCATTCCACCCCAGATAAGGCTTCCAACAATGGGAAGGTCAATGCTTGCGAACAAGATCTTTTTTTCTGGCGGCCACGCTTGACCTTGCCATCGTGGCAACGTCCATATCAGGCAGCGGACACACCATTGAGGAGAGTTCGCATGTTCCAGTTCACCATCCCCGGCATGACCTGCGGCGGCTGCGCCCGCCGGGTCACCAATGCGATCCTGAGCGTCGATCCGCAGGCGCAAATCGTCACCGATCCACCGTCGCGCGACGTGAAGGTCATCTCAAAGGCAAACGAGCAGGCGCTGCTCGCCGCGCTCGGCGAAGCCGGCTATCCAGCGGAGCAGCCAGCGGCCGCATGATCAGACTGGCCGCGTCTCTCACGAGGCGTGGCCGAAGCGCTGGCGGTATTCGCCCGGTGTCAATCCGATGAACCGGGCGAATATCTTGCGGAAGGCCCCCGGATCGGCATAGCCCGTCTCCCAGGCGATCTGCTCGACCGTGAGCGCGCTGAACTGGAGCAGCTCACAGGCCTTACCGACGCGCAGCCGCTGCCCGTATTCCGACGTCGTCATGCCGGTCGCCTTGCGGAAACGGCGCAGGAAGGTGCGCCGTTCGAGACCTGCTTTCGTCGCCAGCGTTTCCAGAGTGATGTCCTTTGCCCCGGTGTCCTGTAACCAGCGCTGAACCTCCAGAACGGCGGCGTCGCCGTGACCCGTCCGCGGCGAGAAGATGCTGTAATAGCGTTGCTCGCGCCCCGGCGGGTCGACCAGCAGGAACTTTGCTGCCTGGGTCATCACCTCCGCACCGCGCAGGCGTTCCACCAGCCGCAGGCACAGATCGGTCCACGACATCACCCCACCTGCCGTCAGGATCTGGCCACCATCGATCAACAGCCGGTCCACATCGACCGGCACGCGCGGAAAGCGGTCTCGGAACTGGTCTTCGAGAATCCAGTGCGTCGTCGATGGCCTTCCGTCGAGAAGGCCGGTCTCCGCCAAAAGGAACGCTCCGGCGCAGACCGAGGCGAGAATTGTGTCGGCGGCATGGCGCTCGCGCAGCCAGGCGAGATAGGGCGCGGCAACTTCGGCCGTCGCCGGAGAACCGAGGCTGGGCGGCAGGATCAGGACATCCGGTCCGATGCCCATGGACGTACCACTATTGTAGACCCGCTGCGGCGGGCTGCCTTCCTTCTCGATACGCCAATGACTGACGGCGATCCGGGTCGGCCCGGAGGTCGCGTGCGGGGCCGGGAACCGGTTGGAAACGACGAAGAGATCGGTCATCGCAAGGATCGCCGACATCTGCGCGCCCGGATAGAGCAGCAACCCGACCTCTGTCTCCTGTTCCGCAGCCATTTGTCACTATTGCCCATGATTATGTCGATATCGCCAATGGGCATAGGCCGGGGCGGCCCCTATTGTCCAGTCATCGCAATCTGATCAGTAAAGAGAAAGGACAAGTCATGAGCAAACGCGCCATCGTCGTCGTCGATCTCCAGAACGACTATTTTGCCGGCGGGAAGTACGAACTTGTCGGCATCGACAAGGCCGCCGAAAACGCAGCCCGTGTAATCGAGGCGGCCCGCGCGAAGGGCGATCGCGTCATCCACGTCCAGCACATCTTCCCCAGCCAGGACGCGCCGTTCTTCACGCCCGATTCAGAAGGCATCGAGATCAATCCGGTCGTCGCTCCGCGCGAGGACGAAACGGTCGTGGTCAAGAATTACCCGAATTCCTTCCTCAAGACCGAACTGAAAGAGATCCTGGACGCCAACGGGATCGAGGATGTCGTGGTCGTCGGTGCGATGAGCCATATGTGCATCGACGCGACCACCCGAGCCGCCAGCGATTTCGGCTACAAGACGACTGTCGTTCAGGACGCCTGCGCGACGCGCGATCTGGAACATGAGGGGGTCACCGTGCCGGCTGCTTCCGTCCATGCCGCCATGATGTCGGCACTTGGCTTCGCCTATGCGACAATCACGGATACCGAGGCTTACGTCGCGCAGTAGCTGTACGCCAATGCCTGATGACGGCCACAGCCGTCATCAGGTCCTCTGGTCCGGTGATTTCCGTATTCACCGGACCCAGAGCGAAATCCATCTGCCGGGGCACGAATACTGCTCCTAGCGGATGGCGCATCTGTTTGCGGCAGCATCAGCCTAACGAAGCCACGCAGGCCATGCTGATCAAGGGCGATAACCGCATGAGCACGTTGGCAACGTGTCTTGCCGCTGCGCCGGATTATCACCTGAAAGAAGGTGAAGCCGCCGCGCTAATCGAGGCGCAGATCGCGGCGGTCGCTGCGAATTGGGACGAAATCTGCAAGCAAGCCGAACTTAGCCCCGTCGACCGGAAGCTGTTCGCCGGACGGCAATTTCTGAACAGCTTCTGCCTTCAAGGTCTGGACGGCTACAAAGCCTTGCAGGACGCCTTTCATGCCGGACGTGAGACTTTGATCACCAGCGGAGACGCCTGATATGGCGTCGCCGAAAACGCTCAAGAGAAGTCCGCTGTCAGGCGCTGTGCTTCGCCCACTCGGGCTTTCGTCCTGGGGAGCGGAGCAAACCGATTCAGGCATCAGCTTCCACGGCGGCGCGCGAAAGCAGGTGCCATTCTCGGACTGGGCAGGTCCTGCAAAGCTCATCAGTACCCTTGGCTTCTCGACTGTCTCAGTGCCGCTCTCAGACGGCACCGAGGTCAAGCTTGCCGGTATCAAATCCAGCGAAGCGACACGTTTCATATCGACCTTGAATGATGCCTTTCGTGAACACATCACGCGGCAATTCAAGACAGCGGAAGATGAACTCAAGGCGCTGGAACAGGCCATCGATCGCCTGAACCAGCCGCGGCGCTATCTTGCCGCCTGTCTGCTGGCGCCCTTCCTTGTGCGCGCGACCAAGGCGATAGACTCTCTGCCCGCGCTCATACCTGACGGCGTCCTCAGCGTCTCTGATCAGCGCCTCCTTGATGCCGTCAGAACTTTCAAAGGCGCCCCAGAACTGGCGCGCAAAGCGGCGATCGAGCGCTTCATCGAAACCGAACTCGCCGACATGAAGGCGTTCTTCGATACGATCGAATCCAATCCGCTGACACCAGAGCAGCGCCTCGCCGTAGTGACAGATGAGGACGCAACCCTCGTTCTCGCCGGCGCCGGCTCTGGCAAGACCAGCGTGATCGTTGCCAAGGCCGCTTACCTGATCGAGCGGGGCATACGGCAGCCGGAAGAAATCTTGCTGATGGCGTTCGGCAAGGACGCGGCATCTGAGATGGCAACCCGCATCAAAGAGCGCTCTGGCGCATCTGTGGACGCTTTGACATTTCACGCCCTTGGCAACAGGATCATCCGTGAAGTCGAGGGCACCGGCCCTGCGCTGGCAGATCACGCCAGCGATGACGCGAAGTTTCGGGCGCTGCTGCGGGACATCCTCGTCAACGAGATAGCCCCCATGGCAGGTCTTGGAACGCTCCTTCTGGATTGGTTTTCCGAGTTCTGCTGGCCGTACAAGAGCGAGTGGGATTTCAAAACGCAGGGCAAGTATTTTGAGTGGGTGGAGGCGCACGAGCTGCGCACCCTGAACGGTGATCGCGTCAAAAGCTTCGAAGAGTGGGAAATCTCGAACTGGCTTTACCGCAACGGCATCGCACACGAATACGAGCCCGTTTACGAGCACGAGCTCCCGGCGGATGCACGCGGTCCCTACAAGCCGGACTTCCGGCTGATCGAAAGCGGCATCTACATCGAGCATTTCGGCGTCCGAAAATCGCGCGGGCCAGATGGCATGATGCGCCTAACCACTGCGCCCTACATCGACCGCGACCGCTATCTCGCAGACATGGCCTGGAAGCGCGAACTCCATCAGGCAAGAGGCACAACTCTGATCGAAACGTTCAGCTATGAGAAGGTCGAAGGTAGACTGCTGGACGGGCTCAAAGAAAAGCTGGCACCCTATGTCGAGCTCAAGCCCATTCCCGACAGCGAGGTCTTCAGCACCCTGTCCGAGATGGGACAGGTCGATGCTTTCACCCAGACCCTCGGTACTTTTCTGCGCCACTTCAAAAGCGGCGGCGCGACCATCGCGCAGTGCAAGACGCGGGGTGAGTCTTCCGAAGACAAACCGCGCAGCCGCGCGTTCATGAAGATCTTCGAGCCGTTGATCGAGGCTTACGAACAGCGCCTCGGTGACATGATCGACTTCGAAGACATGATCGTCCGCGCAACAGAGCACGCAGAAAACGGTCGCTATCAGAGCCCCTATCGGCATCTGCTTGTTGATGAGTTCCAAGATATCTCGGAAGGGCGAGCACGCCTTCTTCGCGCGCTGAAGGCGCAGCATTCCGATGCTCGCATCTTTGCGGTCGGTGACGACTGGCAATCGATCTACCGCTTCACGGGCTCCGACATTCACCTGATGCGCAATTTCGGCAAAGAGTTCGGCGGCAGCTTCGCCGGCGCCGACGACGTACACAGCACGGTGGATTTGGGACGTACATTCCGCAGCGTTGATAAGATCGCCCACCCCGCGCGCAGCTTCGTGCTGCGCAACCCGGCGCAGATCAAGAAGACGGTCGTTCCTGCGGGAACGGCGTCTGCTCCGGCCATCATGGTGGCCTACTACAGATGGGGACAGGAAGGCGCGGCGCTAAATGCTGCACTTGAACGGCTGTCCAAAGAGGCGCCGACCGGCACGAGCGTACTGCTGCTCGGCAGATACCACCATGCTAAGCCCCAAGGTTTTGCTGCACTCTCGGCCAGCTTCCCGAAGCTTTCGATCCGCTTCATGACCGTGCACGCGTCAAAGGGTCTTGAGGCGGATCACGTCATCATTCTCCGCGCGGTGTCCGACACAATGGGGTTCCCGTCAGAGATCGTCGATGATCCCCTGCTAGACCTTGTCTTGCCCGAGCCCGAGAACTTCGAGCACGCCGAAGAGCGCCGCCTTTTCTATGTGGCGCTTACCCGCGCCAGGAAGTCTGTCACCGTACTGGCGGACAGAGAAAAGCCATCGAGTTTCGTCCGAGAACTCGTCAGTTCTCCGGACTACGAAGCCATCGAACTCGGCGAGCCAGGCATAGCGGAACATCGCTGCCCTTCTTGCGGCGGGCGTATGCTCGCACAGTCGGCACGTAACGGCGGCACGTACTTCTCCTGCGAACACCGCAATCTGTGCGGTCAGAAGCTAAGCCCGTGCAGCGTATGCGGCAGCGATTTGCCGGTCAGAGACAAGTCGCACCCCGACAAGATGATCTGCAGCTGTGGCGCAGAGTTCCCTGCCTGTCCCGAATGCGAAGACGGATGGCTCGTCGAGCGCAGAGGACGACGCGGAAAATTTCTTGGCTGCGTGACTTATCCAGCGTGCAAGGGTAGCCAACAACTTCCCAAAACCGACGAAAACACCAGAAACCGCTAGGCATCGCCTTGGTAGAATAGTCCCTTTGAGAAGCTCCCACGGTCTCCGCGTTTCCGCGCGACCAGTTCCAATAGATCGAACTCTTTGCAGCCGTGCTGCTCCGCGATCGCGATGAGAACTTCGATCATGTCGGCCAGTTCTTCTAGTTTTTCGCCGTCACTGCCGGCAGCGAGGAACTCGCCATGTTCTTCGGTCAGCTTTTCGCAGAGCGCATCCAGCAATTCCTGACCACACAGCTCACGGACGAGGGGCTTGCGGCCTTCCGCAGCAATCAATTCGGGAATACGATCCCTGACAATCTTGCCCGGAGCCATCTAAACTACGCCTTTAAAAATCTGTTCGTTGTGCCATTGGACGTACTGCGGTGTCGGAAGCATCGCCTCGCTGCGGGGAAGAGAAATTTCCTTCTCGTGGAACTCGTCATTTAACTTCCGCCCCCAGTCCCCGACGACCCGTTCAGACACTCTGACCTTCATCAGCTTGTCGACAGTGATGGCACCAAGATCGAAGAGTTTGTGATGAATGACGCACAGGGATAGGCCGTTATTGATCTCGTCAGGGCCGCCGGCGGAGTGCATTTTGATATGGGCTGCCTCAAGGGCAACAGCCGCGCCGTTCATCTTGATGTCGTACTTGCAGACGCAGCATTGCTCGTAATACGCAGACAGCACATTTACCCGAAAGCGCGGATCACGCTTGCGGCGGATCACGGCCTCGATTTCATCATTGCCGAGATAGAGGCCTACAGCTTCTAAGATATCCTGATGCAAGCTCGGCGGAAAATTCCGTTCCAGCAGATTCAGCGCGACATTGTCGATGAGCTTAGGGTCGGCTTTAAAGGCGGCGAGTACTTCGTCCGAGAACCCAGCTTGTAGTCTCCGGTCTCGGGCTTCAACTAAACTAAGATCGCCTGACGCATTCTTCTGATGCGGCTCGATCCACCAGATGTTGCTCTTGTCGTTGGCCAGGCGAACGAAGGGATAGGCAACGGTCGTCTTGGCGCGGAACGGCCCGTAGGTTTGGATGAGCGGGCTTACGGCGTCTTCGGCATCATTGAATACGATCCGCTCGGCATTCTCGTTCTTCAGCTTGGCGAGTGCGTATAGCAGGAGAAGTGGCTTGTGCGGCGCAAGCTTGCCGTCTTTTGCAAAGGTGCGGATCGTATCAAACCGCCTTAGAAGATCATCCGCCACGCGCCCGCCCCGCCTTCGAAAGAATTGTTCTTATTTTCAATAGACTATCAGATTGTAGACGATCCGCAAAGCTGACACATAGATTCTTTCGCCCTGCTTCGCCGGAGCCGTCCGTCACCCCTCACTGGCTGAAAGGGGTGCGGCGGCGGAGACGATGCAGGCGTCAAACCCGCCCTGCTTCGCTGGTGAGTTCCCGAGGCCAATGCTCTTCGAAACCTTCCCGATTTGAGCGCTCATGACGCCGCAAATTCGGATCATTCAAAGAGATTGGCTTCACCATGGTGATCACCGGCACGATGCCGATCATCATGACGATTAAGATCATCAATCCCCCCGCCGATAGCCGTAGCCTTTGCCGCGCCCGCGACCATGCTTGTGCCCTTTGTCCTGACCGCGCCGCTTCCAGCCGCGGCGTGGTTTGCGACTACCTTCTTCCTCACCTTCACCATGATCATCGCGACCATCGTCCGCTTCCATTGCTGCGGCTTCTTCATTGAACTCGCGACCAAAGGCGCCTTCTTCGAGAAGTCGCGGATCGGTGCGCAAGAATTCGGCTTCGGCGGATGCTTCCCGCACCTCCAGACCTTGCGCTTTTGCTGCAGCACGAAGCTGCTCTTGGCGCAGCATTCTCTGCAGCGCCTCGCGCTTGAGATCGCGCTCAAACGAAGACTTCTCACGCTGTTCGATCTTTTCCATCGAACGCTTCTTGCCTGCCGATGCTATGCGCTCACGGCCATGTCGGCGGGCAAGCGCTTCCTGTTCCAGGCGATGCCGATCACGCGGATCAAGCCCTACTTTCTCGGTGATATGACCGAGCACTGAACGCAGCGCCGGACGGGTATCGATCAGCTCCGCCACCCGCGCTCTCATGCGGAATAGCAGGCCGCCGCTCTCTGCTTTTTGTGCAGCATCAAGGGCGAGTTTTTCGTCCTGTTGGCGGGTCAGCACCTCCTGCTCGGCCTGCACAAATTCAAGGCGGCGGGCGCGCTGCGCCTTCTCCATTGCTGCGCGCTTTTCATCGATGCTGCGCTGATGACGATCATGATCGCCATGCTGATCATCCCGGTGATCATGCTGGTCATGCTGATCGCGCCGATCAAGCACATGGTCATCGTGGTGATGATCATGTTGCGCGTCCTGCTGTTCACGCCGGCGCTCTTCCTGTGCAGCAAGGCGGGCTTTCGCGAGGTCTTTGGCCTGGTCAACGGATGGCAGCCCATGGGCGTCAAGCGCTGACAGCCGTGCGTTTATGTCCTTCGCGCGGACGCCCTTCACGTAGCGCGAAAGGCTGTGAACGTCACCGAAACTATCCACCACGACAAAGGCGCGGCTGTCGCCCTTGGCGAGCACATAGCCCTTCTCTTCGAGCGCGTTCACAAAGGCCGCAGCACTGTCATGCCCCAAGATCAATCGTCCTGTCCGGTGCGAGGGATTCAAGGAATGCCGTGTCATGGCTGATCGCTAAAACTGCCCCATCATAAGCAGCCAGCGCAGCCTCAAGTGCTGCGATACCATCCAGATCAAGGTGATTGGTCGGCTCGTCCAAGATCAGCAACGGCGGCGGCGGGGTAGCTCCGAGGGCATAAGCCAGACCAGCGCGCAGACGCTCGCCCCCGCTCAACTCTCCCGCGTAACGCAAGGCATCCGCCGCGCGGAAACCGAACCTGGCCAGTGCCGCGTGAGCGATATGGGGATCAGCCAAGGGGTTAAGGTGACGGAAATTGTCGCGAAGGGACAAAGCTGTGTCGATCAGGTGGACATGCTGATCCAGCACGGCAAATGGAACCGAAAGCGCCACGAGGCCACTTTGCGGCACGATCTGTCCGGTGATGATCTTCAGAAGCGTCGTCTTTCCGCTGCCATTCGGCCCGGAAATAACAATGCGCTCGGGACCGGTCACGGTCAGCGACAGATCACGGACCAAGGGATGATCGGGGTCATGGCCGCCCGTCACATTCTCCAGGCGCAGCACCGTTCTTCCGGTCGCGAGGCCGGTTGGGGGGATGTCCATGCGCAAGGGCTGCAGGATTTCGATCTTATCGCGGGCGGCGGACAGCGCCTTATCTGCTGCCTCGCGCCGGGCATCGCGCAGGCGGACACCCGCACCGCCCGACGCTTCGGCCCGCCCCTTGGCGGAGTCCATCAGGATTTTAGGCTGATCGCCCTTCGCTCGCGCCCGGTGTCCGGCACTGTCCTTGCGGACCTTACGTTCGCTTGCCTGCTGCGCGCGACGGGCAGCCTCGGCGCGGGCTTTCTCTGCGTGCGCGAGGACACGCGCTGCCGCATCCATCTCGGTGTCCTTCCTCTGCCGGAAATCGCTGTAATTCCCGCCATACCGGGCCGCGCCAAGCGAGGTGAGTTCGACGATGGCGTCCATTTCTTCCAGAAGCTCGCGGTCATGGCTGGCGATGATCGCACCACCTGCCCAACCCCGGATGAGGTCAATCACCGCCTTGCGACCGTCCCGGTCGAGATTGTTCGTCGGTTCGTCCAGCAACAGAAAATCCGGCTCGGCAAAGATCAGGGCGGCAAGAGCGGCACGGCTGCGCTGGCCGCCGGAGAGCGTCGCCAGGAGGGTCTGCGGCCCGAGCGACAAACCACAGCGCAAAAGCGCCCCTTCTATCCGCGCGGGCAGGGTCCAATCCGCGTCAGCCAGTTCATCGGCATCCGCAAGCCCTGCCTCCGCCCGGTCAAGTAGATCGAGCGCGGGTCGTGCGCCGAAAAGATCGGCGATGATGTCATCGGGCCGCTCCATCGCCTCCTGCCGCATCAACGCGATGGAGCCGGTCACGCGGACCTGCCCCGAAGCGGGATGCTGGTCCCCCGAAATCAGGCGAAGGAGGGTGCTCTTGCCGATGCCGTTGCGCCCGACGATGCCGGTGCGCTCCAAGCCGAAAGTCATATTGAGGTCGGTAAGAAGGGGCGCGTCGTCAGGCGTGGACCAGCACAGGCTGGAAAGGGAAACGGATGCAGGCATGGGACAGAACTTCTCGCAGCGAAATCGAAGGGGCGAATGCGGCGAGGTTCAGGTCCATGTTGATGGCATCTCCAGTTGCGGTATGTCTCAAAAATAGTGGCCGATCGGCGATCTTGCAAGCCAGGGCCAACGGAGCTTTTGGGCTCGAAGCCGACAGGCGGCGGCGCAGCGAGCCTTTCTCGGGGCCCGCGCCGCCGAATCGACGCGCCCGGCCCAAAGCGGACTGTCGGACATTACCTCCGCTGCGATGCAGCATTCCCAACTGCCGTCGCTCAGACGTGTTGCAGCATGCCAATATGCCGCTAGTAAGGGAGGTCCTCGTCAGTTCCGCAAATAGGGTCACGCCAAAGTTGCAGTAGTCTTCTAGGCGATTACTTCTATCTCGTCAGGCTCGAACCACTCTTGCTGTATCATTGCGTCGCGCGCCAGAATCGGATCAGCGGTGTAGTAAACGACGGCGAGGCTTTGCTCGGCGCGGCTGCAGGTCCCGTAGAACAGCCGCCGCGTCCGATCGATAGTCGTCTCTTTCCCGGCCGCTTCATTCTCAAGATCCGTCTTGCTCTTCGCCTTCGTCTCGAAAAGCTTGTCATAGGCGAACATGAAACCACGGGCTTCATCGTCGCTAACGACAACCATTACCCTTGGAAATCCGGCCCTTTTACCCCTTGGTGCATGTCGAACTGCGAGGCGGCACGAACGTAGCGATCATATTGCTCGATCTGATCGAAGGGTGCCTTCAGTGCCAAGCGCCACCCCCCGAACCATCGCCACCAAACGGCGTGAGTGCGGATTTACAGAGATGTCACCCCTTGTTCGCACGGAGGTTACAGAAGGCCTTCACCCGGTTGTGATCGACTTCTTAATTCGACTGGGATTGCCGCATGACCTTCAAATCTGCCTGCCTCACCTCGATCATCGCGCTCTGCGCTGGTCCGGCTTTGGCCGAAATGCACTTCAATCGCATCGCGTCTTTCGCAACACCGCACAACAACGCCGATGCTGCTGCCAACTCGTCAGCCGAGATCATCGCCGCCTCGGAAGACGGCATGACCCTGATTTACACTGATAGCCCGTTGGGCGTTGTGGGGCTGATTGATATTACCGATGCCGCCAAACCGAAGGCCAAAGGCAATATCGACATGGGCGGCGAGCCAACCTCGGTGACGGTCATTGGCAATACGGCCTTTGTCGCGGTGAACACTTCGGAAAGCTTTACCAATCCGTCGGGCAAGCTGGTTTCGGTGAACCTCGCCAACGGTTCGGTGACCGGCGAATGTGATCTGGGCGGGCAGCCGGACTCGACCGCGCATGATGCGGCGGGTGGCATGGTTGCGGTGGCGATCGAAAACGAGCGTGACGAAGACTTCGAAGATGGCCGCGTGGGCCAGCTTCCGGCAGGCTACATGGTCACTGTCGGGGTCAAAAACGAAGCCCTCGCTTGCGACAGCTTGAAAAAGATCGATGTCAGCGGCCTGACCGAAATTGCCCCGGAAGACCCGGAGCCGGAATTTGTAGATATCAACGCGCAGGGCGAGATTGCCGTTACCCTGCAAGAAAATAACGCAATCGTGGTGTTGAACGCGGATGGGTCGATTCAGAACCAGTTTTCGGCGGGTGCGGTCGATCTGGTCAATATCGACGCCACCGATGAGCGCGCGGCACTGCTGTTTGCGGAAAGCCAGCCGGGGCGCCTGCGCGAGCCCGACGGTCTGCAATGGATCGACGCAGACCATGTGATGATCACAAACGAGGGAGATATGGACGGCGGTTCGCGCTCGATCACCGTGTTCCACAAAAATGGCACGCTGGTTTGGGAATCCGGCAACGCCTTTGAAACCCCGATCATTCAGGCCGGGCATTACCCGGACAAACGCTCCGACGCCAAGGGCGTTGAGCCGGAAGGCATGGAAATCGCCACCTTTGGTGAAACGACCTACGCCTTCATTCTGTCCGAGCGCTCTTCGACGGTTTCAGTTTACGACGTGACCGACCCTGCTCATCCGCAGTTTAAACAGGTTTTGGCATCGGGCATCTCGCCCGAAGGGGTGATTGCGATTCCCTCGCGCGGACTTTTTGCAACCGCCAACGAGGTTGATCTCGGCGAAGACGGCGGGGCCCGCGCCCATGTGATGATTTACGAGTTACAAGACGCCCCGGCGGCCTACCCGCAACTCACTTCCGAGGGCGCAAATGAGCTGATTGGCTGGGGTGCAATCTCGGGCATGACCGCAGGCGACGATGGCATGATCTATGCTGTCAACGACAGCTTCTATGGCTTCCAGCCGCGCATCTTCACCATCGACCCAAGCCAAACCCCAGCCCGCATCGTTTCGGCGCTCGATGTGACCCGTGCAGGCCACCCGGCGCAAAAGCTCGACATGGAAGGTATCACCTCCGATGGCAAGGGTGGGTTCTGGGTTGCCTCAGAAGGCCGAACCGACCGCCTCGTGCCGCACGCGCTTTACCATGTGAAGGCGAATGGCGAGATCAAGGAAGAGATCGCACTGCCCGCCGAGCTTCTGGCCGTTGAAACGCGCTACGGCTTTGAAGGCATCACTAAGCTGGGCGATACGCTTTGGATGGCAGTTCAGCGCGAATGGGGCGATGACGAAAAAGGCTTCGTCAAGCTGCTCGCCTACAATACAGAAACCAAAGACTGGGGCGCGGTCCGTTACCCGCTCGACAAGGTCGAATCCGGTTGGGCCGGGCTCTCGGAAATCGTCGCGCATGGGGATTACGTCTATCTGATCGAACGCGACAACCAGATCGGCGAAGCGGCAAAGGTCAAGCAGATTACCCGCGTTGCCGTCTCGGAACTGGTGCCTGCGGCTCTGGGCTCGGACCTGCCGGTGGTGACCAAAGAAGTTGTGCGTGACCTGATCCCCGATCTGGCGGCCAATGGTGGCTATGTGGTGGACAAGATCGAAGGCATGGCGATCGCGCCCAACGGCACGGCCTATATCTCGACCGACAACGACGGTGTTGATGACAGCTCAGGCGAAACCTTCTTCTGGTCGATCAGCCAGTTCTGATTGACCGACAACAGGATCACGAAAGGGGCGCCTTGGCGCCCCTTTCGCGTGCCGCTGCACATTTGGGGGCCGAGGTCACAGCAAAGGCACGACATGCAAATCGCGACAGTCGCCAATGTTTATTCGGAAGCAACGCGGTCAACGGCTGTTTCTTCGATTTGCTGCGGGAGCAATGCCGCAACTTCACCGTCTGCAAACCGCCCGCGAGGCTGCACAGAGCCACTCGGGCGTCTCATGATACCATCGATCTTGTCGGATCATCCGAAGTCAGGGCGGGGTCGGAGGACGGGAGGTAACACCATGTCCACCAAAAATCTTCCTGCGATCCGCCCCGAACGTCCCGCTTGGAACAAGGGACGTATCATCGGCCAGAAGCGCCCCCTGCTGCCCAAACACGTCTGGTCGATCCGCGTCCGCCTGGAGATGGCGGACAACCGACGCGACCTAGCGTTGTTCAACCTGGCTGTCGACAGCAAGCTTCGGGGCTGCGACCTGGTCTGCCTGAAGATCCGCGACGTCTTTGCGGCCGGGCGGGTCAAGGATCGTGCTTCCGTCACACAGAGCAAGACAGGCAAACCGGTCCGGTTCGAAATCACCGAGACAACGCGCCAGTCGCTTGAACGCTGGATCGCCGATCCAGAGATGCTTGGGCTAGAATATCTCTGGCCCAGCCGTCTCCACGGCAGCCCGCATCTGTCGACACGGCAATATGCGCGTATCCTGCGCGAATGGGTTATGTCGATAGGGCTTGAGCCAAGCGCCTACGGGATGGTCGTCTGAAAGCGGGCGGAACTCGATCATCATGCGATGCTGCCACAGAGGCCCAACCGAGGCCAGATCGAAGGATCGCCTTCTACGAGTGGGCGAAGCGGGAGTGTTTGGCTCGCTGTTGCGGAGAATATCGGCCTTATTCTCCGCACTTTCTGCGGTGAATGCCCTTAAGCTGGAAGTATGAGGAGAGGCTCCTCCTTTTCGCTTTCAAGATCTTTCAGGTAGGCAGGGCCGGAAATCTGTTTTTTGATTAGGTTCTGGGCCAGTTCTGATTGCGAGCTGATTGCTGCAACGCTGTCGCGCAAGCCCTGCACCAACACTTCTGCCTGCGGCAGCGCCAGACGTCGCGCCTCAGCGTAGTAAATGGTGTCCGGAGCGCCTTGGCTACAGAGTCGCGCGAGAGCGTCAGGAGTAAGCGACTGGCTTAGGTTGAGGAAACGTTGCGCGCGCCTCTCGGCCAGCTGCTTTGCCGCTTCCAACTCGTCGATCGTAAAGAGGGCACGCAATCCGGCCTCATGGCAAAGCCTGATCGCAGCAGCCAATGACCAAAGCAAATCCAAATCTGCCGCTGTTATGGCCACATTTTGCATGGAGTCCGACTTCTGCTGGAAATGGGCCTCAAGCCGACCTGCCGATATTGCAAGTGTTTGTTCAGCAGCCTCAGCGCTGCTCACCTTGTTTGAACGAGCGGACAGCGTGTCTACCGTATCCAGCTGAGTGCCAACGTCGGCGAAAATCATGCGCACATCATCGGCGCGGCGATCCGAGGTGACATTGGCGATCTTGGCTTCGATGGTTCCGAGATGAGCCTCAATCCCCTTCAGCCGTTTCAGCATGATGGAAAAACCGACCACAGATACCCCCAGCCCAAGGCCGGCAACCGCGAGTGTCCCTAGTTGTAGGTTTTGCAGCATGACCAGAGAGGATTGAATCTCGGCCAATCGCGATTTGATCTGCTGGTTCTGGATGACACTGGCGGCCCCAAGCCCAAGATTCGCAAACCCAACGACGGGGTTGCCGCCACTGTTCATGACGCTGCTGAGAATGGTTTGTAGCATTCCCGTTTCTTGCAGAAATCCGACGCCGCGTCCGGAAGCGACGTCACGGACGACAGACCCTGTAACCTTGTAGAGGCCCGAAGCGACACCGTGGACAAGCTCTGGCGGAACTGCACGCAGAAGTATCATTGAGGCGCTCCTTGAATCCGGTTGCGGCCAGCTTGGACAATGGCGGCCTGTATATCACTTAGCACGCACCGGGCTCCGGGCTTTTCGCCAATCCCAAACACCTGGCGACCTGCCTCGCGATGAAGCCGACTGCAAAGGCGCTCCCGAGCTTTGGCTTTCGCGTATTTTAACGACTGCGAACCTGTGAGAGTGGCAAGCCCAATTCCTGCGGCACCGATGGCAAATAGAGGCCAGCTGATTGCTGACGTCCCCCAGAACGCCAGGACGCTTGTGCTCACTGTCGCGAACGAAATCACGGTCGGGATCGCTGCGAGGGAAGCACCGATCAATCCGACACCAGCTATCGCAGGTAGTGCTTTGTTCACTTGCTCCCAGATGTCGCTATCGAGGTTAATGCTTCCCGGAAGTTGCAGAAATGCCTGATCCAATTCTGCCTCAGCGCGGGTTACCGCTATTGCAAGCTGGTCAGAGCTCCAACGCTGAATGGTGGCTTCTGACAGCGATTTCAGCGGGATCGTAGAGCGAACGAGATTGACTATGCTTGCGTCTTCAGCTTGCTCTGTCAGGTTTTCGAGAAGAGCAGGAAACGCGTCTTCCAGCTGGAAAGAGATTGCCGCCAGCTGCGTGTCTCTCCACGCCAGAAATTCCAGCTGTGCAGCAATAGCCAGAGAACTCAATGGGCACCCCTTGTAAGCCGATTCAGCCAAAGGGTTAGCGGACACAATCGCGTGCGTCCAGCATAAGGCGCTATGGCCCGAGAAATCCGCACAGCGCGATACGATTGTTCCAGTCGCCTTCCCTGTTGGCCTGTCGGAGGGGTTCTCGACCGATCCGGCGAAGATGACGCAGTGGCGGGCCTACTCGGAGGGAACGGCTCTCGAAGGACGTTCGCTCGCGGAGGTCACCGCGGAGATCTGGGCTTGGCTTGAACCGGCATGCAGGGCGGAGGCATGATTGCAGCGTCCGGCGACGATTATCCGCACCGTCGGTGGGGGCCTCGTCGAACGTTGACCAGGTGTTGACAAGAATTTGGAATCACGAAAGCCGAGCGTCATGCTCGGCTTTGAAGTCTTTGATATTATTGGAAAGTTTTGGTTGCGGGGGCACGCAACTACCGATGCCAACATTCCGTGGCAGTGGAAATCTAGACTAGGTGATTGGCTCTAGCCTACCTAGATGAAGCAAGCTTTTTTGTGCCAAGTGGATGGGGTCTCTGGCAGCCGCCTCACATACTCAGTAAGTAAGGTCCGGCCTGACCGCTACCCGCGCACCTGAGCCACGGAAACGCCCGACGCCGCCGTCTGGAAACAGATCGAACGCTTCTCCTCATCCGTCCAAAATCGCTTCGTCCGACGCGCCACGCCATCACCATAGTGTCCACTATCGAGGGTGGAGACTATCCCGCACTCTCACCCCGCGGCAGGGCGGTCAGGCAGGACACTTACCTCAGTAATCCCGCTCGTGCAAACGCTGCTTGATCGACATACAGCTGGCGACACCGACTATATGAGCGGCGACGCTCGTTCCACTTCACTCACGATCAGACGCTATGTCTACGGCTAAGGCCAAGCTAGCAAAGTATGAGCCACCTCAATTAGATGCCCGGTAACACAAGCGTGCGTCGTATGGAAGCGAACGGGCCGACCGCTTACGATAGGAGCATCCCGCTCAGACTGAAGCCCAACGGTAGCGGATCGAAGTGCTAGAATTCTCTTGACGCCACGCCGTGCCACATCCGTTTTCGCATTCATGACGTATCCCAGCATCATCGCCAACGGCAGGCCGTTGGAGTATTGGCCGGTCACAAATCGCATCAATCCTTCATCGACATATTCGCCAACCAATGCACGGACACCAGTCTTATAAGGGACATTCAGCCGTTTGCACTCACAGGCTAGATAGACATCCTCATCATCACCGATCGTCAGGACGAAGTCGATACTGCTAGGTGCCGATACGTTACCGCCGCCGTCTTCCGCGAGCAACTTGTATTGATAGGTGATCCGCCCCGGAACCAGCTTCGTTCGGATCAATGACTGAACGAGGTGCACGGTGATGTGATCCTCATGCGTCATCGCATTCTTTTTGGATTGAAGCGGCGCAATACACACGGGCCAAGCCGCTTCAACCGCATCGGCGATACGCTCTTCAAGACCTCGAAAATGGGGGAGCCACGAGTTTAGATCACCGGCCAGCATATTCACCACCGGCCTTGCCTTGGCGAGCGACGACAGCAGTAAACTCGGCGGCAATCTGCTCCGCATCCGCCAAGGCTGTCGATCTCAGCCAATGCCGGAGTTGCATCGGCTTGACCAAATACATGTCGCTCCCGATAACGAAGCGAAGATCTGGCACCAACTGCACGTTCCCCGGCAGGCGGACTGGCAGATTAGCCTGAATCGACTGAAGGAACTGTCCGACCTCTGGAGATACCTCTTCCCCATATTCATCCCCCTCGGAGGCGATAGTCAGTCTCAAAACCGCGACATCAGCTGATTTGGCGGCGAGCGACGCTTGAATAGGTTGCCGAAAACAGGGCGCAAGGGCCTCCCGAAGCGTAGCGGCATAGGCGGAGCGGTGTTCGTATCTGCTATTGGCCCAGATTTTTTGAAGACCCGCGCTGCGTCGAGGCTGCATCGCAGGAATGATATATCGGAACGTGTCTTCAATCAGCGCAATTTCGTGCGCATTCAGACCATAATAATCAAAGACTAAGTGATCGATTTCATCGAGAGCATCGGATTGTATCGAAAGCGATTCATCGGCCTTCGCAACCTCACGATCGATCAGTTGGATGATCTTTTCCTCCGCGACCGCAGCTCTTGCTGGATCAGGCATATTCACCGCTGCGTCGAACGGTAGCTTCAACAATTCGCCCTGATGAACCTTGGCACGGTCAGTACCAAGATTGGCGGTTTCGTGGAAATAGACCCACGCCGCCAGACTACTGTTTAGGACAGCAGTCATAACCTTTGCGGCACGCTTTTCCTGCTCGGGAAAGGCTATGGCTTGAATGGAATGATGGAATACTAGGCTTTGCTCGCAGTAGGCTGCGCGAACGCGACCGATAGAACGCTCGACACCCTGTGGGATCAATATATGCGGGCCAATAAAGCCTTCGGCAAAACCTGCGCGGTGAACAATTGACGTCGACCAAGGATCAGCCTCAATCGTCGGGAGGGCTATCGATCGAAAGGCTCTGGCATTCAAAAACGGGAAAAGGGTGACGACTTCCGAAGTGGTGACGTCGTAGTCTGGATCGTCAAGCCGGTATTCCTGAGCAGGCTTGAACCCTTGCCCAATGACCCAGTCCTTCGCCCGATCAACCGTGGCATTGGCTTTGCTGACGTCCTTATATTCTTTGATAAACGTGTTCAGTGCGGGGATGGTCCGCAAATACTGAAGCAGCGTTTCCTCCGGGCCACGCGTCCATAGCCGGCGCTTGAACAACGTCGGGTCTTCACCGACCAGATCCGAACGGAATTGAAGGCGATCAGCGCGCGATAAGGTCATCAGCCGCTTGAGTCGTAAATTTAGATCAGCTTTCGGCACCCAATATTCGAAACGATAGGTAGGCTGGTCGCCCTGTGCTGGTGCATAAAGAACGAAAGCCGTTGGCCGCTGCGCGCCATCAAACAACTGGAAGCAAAGGTCCGACAGATTCACAATCCGCCTGACCCGTGCATCGCGTAAAAGCCGTCGTCGCGCGTCTTGAGCCTCTTGCGAGGTGTTGTGCAGGATGCCCATCGCCGGCAACAAAAACGCGACGAGTCCGTCCGGCTTGACCACTTTCAAAGCCTTCCAGACGAAGCCCCAAGCAATATCTTTGGCAGGATTTGGATAACCATTAGCCTTTGCCCATATCTGGGCTGTCGTGACCTGACCGCTCCGTCCCTTCCAGGGTGGATTCCCGATAACCGCATCAAATTTGGGTGCATCCACAAGCTTGAAAAAATCCGACGCTGGGAGCAGCGTGTCGCCGTAGAGTGACGGCAAGAGCTTCCCGGCTTTCAGAAGTGCCGGTAGGTCGGGCGGGTTGGATTGTTCCAATAGCGCGATGTAGAGCGAGAACGCAGCTACACGAACGGCAGAGGGATTGATATCTCCCCCATGTAACCGGCGCGCAATAGACTTCAGTTCGTTCCACGAAGCATGGCGTTTATTCTTGATCCGGCAATGGTGTGCGACGAGGCGCTGGAACAACCGAACAAGAAAAATTCCCGACCCACATGCTGGATCGCAGAATACACCCTTTGCCCGCTGCTCATTGGATAAATCATCCCAAAGCTGATTGACGACGACATCCGCCAAGAACATCGGTGTATAATAGGCACCGTCAGCACTCTTCTTCTCGGCCTCTTCCTTCAGGAAGCGATCATAAACCGCACTGATGAGGCCAATCGACATATATCGGAAATCATAGCCCCATAGACGAAGCTGGCCGGATGCTATCTCTTCGCGTCCATGCCGGAAACGCGCGAGCGTTCGTAGATGCCGCACCGCCAGCTTCGGCGGCGTCGCATCGCCTGTTTCGAAGGCGCAGGGGGCATTGAAGAGATTGCCGTTGAACGCACTCCTTAACCATACAAACAGCGCTTCGAAGTAGGCTGGCGAATCTGCCTCCAACATCTCCGCGAGGCTGGAACATGCTTTGTTGGACGCCTCCTGAAACACCACCTCCTTGAGGATCTTGCGATCTTCAAGATACGCGATGAACATTGTCTGCATGAGCAGCGCTTGGGCTGCCTCGCCACCGAGATCGCCCCGGATGTCGCGAAATGCCTCCAGCAGGTTCGACAACAGCACGCTGTCGACACGATCATCGGGGTTGAAATATTTGTCGTTCTCAAACCAGAACCGCCCGGACTCAGTAGAATCGATCAGTTCCCGAAGTTTCAGCGCATCCGAAAGAAGCGATAGCGTCATGATCAGACGAGGATCGCCGTGCTGGCACTCCTGACGCTGGAATGGCCTCTGGACAAGCGAATAGGCGACAAGCTCATCCTCCTTCAGGACGAGCAAAAGGCTCATCAGGCCCTGATTCCAGAGAACCCGGTGTAATTCGTCGATCCTGGCGAGCGATACATCTGGCTCGTTCAGAAACCCGACCGTCGGAACGTCCTCGATGCAGAAGACAGCAGATAGGCCAAGATCGGACAAGGCAGAGCGGATCGCATCAGCATGCGGCCCCGGCTCAACATCGGACGGAGACGTGTAAAATTCGGGCGCCGTCCGACGATCTAGCGCGAGGGCGTCCCGCCAGTGCGAAGCGAAGCTATCCGCCATGCCTCACCTCCTCTCGCGTCATGGGATGGGCATCAGCATCGCATAAAACAGAACACATCAAAAACACTGCAAATGTATGGGCTATCCTGGCGCTCATTTATCCAGCTCCAGCACCCCTTGCGGATCACCTGCAAATTTTCCGGCCTTGGCGGCACCTCGTGGCTTTTTCTTGCCCGGCTCGAGGCGTTCGAAAATCGAGGTGTAATCAATATTGCGACACGCCATTTCGGCAAGAAGGCTCGCGATTACCGCGAGATGGATTGGGACATCACCTTTCTTCTTGTTGTTGGAAACTGAATTCGGTTGCATGCTCATAAGTTCTGCGAAGCGCCGGACAGTGAGCCCCGCCTTGTTGAGTTCGATGATGAAATCGTCGTAGGTCACGGCAGCCTTCACCCATGATTTAATGAGACTAGCACATAAAATCATGTGCCTACAATCGCCTTCTTACGTGGCTGTGCCAGGCTGTGTCTGCCGCTGGGCCTTCGCAAATGCCCGGCTGTTACAACGAACCGCTCCAGCGTAGGCACGATGAGCCTGACGGGATCGGCAGCAGGCTGACCGCTCTCACGAGCCAACACCTGAGCGTAAGCGGCCAGATCGCGGTGGAGCTGCGCGTGAAGTCCCATCGTTACCTTCACCGGTTTATCGTCGGCCAGCGGGCCGAGTTTCAGCTTGATCATGTTCAACCTCCAGCGTTCTCGAATACGAGGTTACGCGGTACGATCACGCGGACCGGGTAGCGATCCGCGTTCGAACAACCCGGCGGCGCGACGCTTCGATCGAGGATCAGTTCCGCATCAGCCGCGAGCCGGGAAGCGCCAGGGCTGGCAGGTGGTCAGCACCTGCTAGGATGCGGCGATCTCGGGCTCGAGCATGATCCTGCGGCCGGGCATCCAGTCCCTGTTGCAGGATAGGCAGGCAGGCCGGTTCGACATGGTGCTGCCCGCCACTGACAAAGAAACCGCGCCAATGAATACGCCGCTCACCTATGATGATCTCGCCCGCTGCTCCGACGATGAGCTGTATGCTCTGCACGACGAGGTGTTCATCCGGCTGGTGCGCAGCGCTCCGGGGTCCTTCGGCCGCAGCATCGCAATGGCGAACCTCAACACGATCAAGACCGTCTTGCTCGCTCGCGCGAGCGTGCAATATGCCGACCTTCCGGCTGCGACGCGATGAGCCGCAGCCGGAAGACAAAGCGGCCTATGCGGTCGCCCGACCCTCGCCCTGAAGGCTGGCGAGATAGTCGCCGGCCTTGCTGGCGGCGGAGGCCGCCGCGAAGATCGCCTTGCGGTCAGCCTTCATGATCCGCATCCAGTGCTCGATATAGGCGGCATGGTCGGGCCGGGGCTCGACCGTGATCCCGAGATCGCCGCAGAGGAAGGCGGCCCCCAGCTCGGCGACAAGCTCTTCCATAGCATAGGCATCATCGCCGAACCGCTCGCCGAACTGGCGATCGAGGCGATGCCTGGCGCCGGACCAGTGGGTCAGCTCGTGCAGCAGAACCGCATACCAGCCTTCGGTGGCCGTGCTGGTCTTCGTGCCAGTGAAGCGGAAGCGGTCCGGCATGGTGATCGTGTCGCCGGCGGGGCGATAGAAGGCCCGGTCCCCGCCCTCGCGGATGATCGCGCCAGTTTTCCGGATGAAGCGGTCGGCGGCCTCGATCGGGTCGATGGGATCGGCGGTCTGGTCGATTTCGGGGGCGGTGTAGCCATCCACCTGCGCGACGTTGAAGACGCGCGATGCCTTCGCCATGTAGCGGCGGCCCTTGCCGTCCTCGGCCTCGTCGTCGGCGACCTCGAACTCCTTGTAGAAGACGATGAGGGAGGCCTTCTCGCCCTTGCGGACCTGCGCGCCACGCTCCTGCCACTGACGGTAGGTGCCCCAGAGCCCGTTGCCGTAGCCGCCATTGATGGCCGCAGCCCAGAGGGCGACCGTGTTGATGCCCCGGTAAGCCTTGCCGCTTTCCACATTCATCGGGCGGGTGACGCCCGATTCTGAGCGGTGCCAGGGCATTTCGACCGGCCCCGTACCGGCCTCGATGGCGGTGATGATCTGATCGGTGATCGCCTGATAGACGTCGAACCGTTCGGTGGCTTTCACCGCGTTGAAAAGGCCCTGCACGTCCTTCTTTGCGGGCAAAGCGTCGCCACGCCGTCTTTCGTCCGCATGGCGACAAGATTGGGCGCGGCGCATTGCAGCTCGCGCGTGTCCTCGATGATGACGACGCGATCGGCCGTCTTCGCCACCTCGGCGAGCAGCGCATTGGTCAGCGTCGTCTTGCCGGTGCTGGTGCCGCCCGCCACGAGGATGTTGGCGCGGGAAGAAACGGCTGCCCGTAGGGTCGCGGCCTGATCGGCGGTCATGATGCCGGTGGCCACATAATCGTCGAGGCTGAACACCGCGACGGCGGGCTTGCGGATGGCGAAGGCCGGCGCGACGACTACGGGCGGCAACAGCCCCTCGAACCGCTCGCCGGTCTCGGGAAGCTCGGCCGAGACACGCGGGCTGCGGGCATGAACCTCCGCACCGACATGATGGGCGACCAGACGCACGATGCGTTCGCCATCGACAGCCGATAGTAGTTCCCCGGTATCGGCCAGCCCTTCCGACAGCCGGTCCACCCAGATGCGGCCATCCGGGTTCAGCATCACCTCGATGATTGCAGGGTCTTCGAGAAACCGGGCAATGGACGGCCCGAGCGCCGTGCGCAGCATGCGCGCACCGCGCGCGATGGCTTCCTGTCTGTGGTGATTGACAGTCATATCGACCCCGTCGCCTTCGGGGCGCGCGACAGACGCCCCCCTGATCGGGGTCGATTAAAACAACCTGATTTTTGTCCGCTTCAACAAGTATTTACGCGCGTGCGGCGGGATACGGTGATCGACGGCAAAAAGGACAGGTTCGGCCCGGAATTATTGAGCAGGTCAAACTGCATAGATATGAGGACAGGAAACGATGACGGGATCGCACCGAATGAACATCAGCCCGAAAATATACATAATGGGGGCGTCCTGTTCGGGCGTCTCGACACTCGGTGCGGTATTGTCAGAGTGGACTGGCACACCGCATATAGATGTCGACGATTTCTACTGGATGCCGACCGATCCGCCGTTCAGTATCAAGCGCCCACCCGGGGAGCGCGTGCGGCTGATCGCCGAACGGCAAAAAGCGTCTGACGGATGGATTTTGACCGGCTCCTTTATGGGATGGGGAGACGCCCTGATCCATGACATCGACCTGATCGTCTTCCTTTACACTCCTGCAGCCATCAGGTTGCAACGGCTCGACCAGCGCGAGGCGGCGCGCCACGGGAATCGCATCCTCCCTGGCGGCGATATGCATGAAGCGCATCTGGCCTTCCGGGAATGGGCATCGGGCTATGATGATCCGCAGTTCTCCGGACGGAGCCTTGCCCAGCATGAACGCTGGCTCGGTCAGCAATCGGTTCCGGTTCTCAGGCTGAAAGGCGAGAGGCCGACGGATGAGCTGGCGGCTGCGGTAGTCCGCGAGATCCAGCTCATTGCCCAGAGGGCTGGACGTTAGCCGGGTTCAATTGCGGTTCTGACGCCGGGGCTTTGGATTCTTCGCCGGGGACATCCCGAGACAATTCCCTGAGGAACCTGTCGCCCGCCGCCAGCCGTCGGCCGAGCGTCTGCATGAAGCCCTCGAACCGCTCGGTACCCTTGGCACGCGCTGACTGTCGCGCGCTTTCCGGCAAAGGCGGTGTAACCGTCATCCAGTAATGGATAAAGAGCGCCAGGGTCTCGCCGAGGATGGCGACATCGATATCGAGCGCGTCGATCTGGCGGCTGATCCTGTCCAGGCGGCGGGACATGGCCGCTTCCAGATGCTCGGCGGTATCACCAGAGAGAAAAGAGGCAACAGCAGCCTCAATGACGGCGGATTGCGACACCCTGCGGCGCAGAGACAGCGCCTTGACCCGCCCGAGCAGTTCCGGGTCGAAATAGACATTCATGCGAGTGCGTTTCGCCATGGCGCTGCCTCAAAGTTCAATTCCGTCATCTGGGTTCATGGCAACCTGCCGCGCCACCATCCGCATGCGCTGGCGCATTGCCCGGGCTTTCGCCGTATCAATATCCGGCTCGTCGTCGAGCAGTTCGAATGCCTGTGCGGGTGCTGCCTGCGGAGGAAGTATTTCCTCATGGTCCGGCAATTCCGGCTCGCGGCGGATGCCGGCATTGGTGGGATCGCCGCCTGAGCTATCCGCGAGTTTCGCGGCGGACTGGTGCACTGGCGCGACAATGCGGCTCGTCCAGTCATCTGTTGGCGTAGAGAGTGCGTCTCTCGACGCCATGGCCAGATCGGGCGGCGGCAGGATGCGCTCCATGAGCCGCGCATCTTCGAAATACCGCGCCTTCCTCGCGCGGATCGGCGGCGTTCCTGCGACCATGACGATTTCGTCGGTGGGTGGAAGCTGCATGATCTCGCCCGGCGTGAGCAGCGGCCGGGCCGTCTCCTGCCGCGACACCATCAAATGCCCGAGCCATGGGGCCAATCTGTGCCCGGCATAGTTGGTTGAATCCCGCAGTTCGGTCGCGGTGCCGAGCGCGTCGCTCACCCGCCTGGCGGTGCGCTCGTCATTGGTGGCAAAGCTGACACGGACATGACAATTGTCGAGGATCGCGTTGTTCGGCCCGTAGGCGCGCTCGATCTGGTTGAGGCTCTGGGCGATCAGGAAGGATTTGAGGCCGTAGCCCGCCATGAAGGCCAGTGCGGACTCGAAAAAATCCAGTCTGCCGAGCGCTGGAAACTCGTCCAGCATCAGCAGCAACCGGTGACGCTTGCCGGAGGTGGTTAATTCCTCCGTCAACCGCCTGCCGATCTGGTTGAGGATCAGGCGGATGAGCGGCTTGGTGCGGTTGATGTCGGACGGCGGCACGACAAGGTAGAGCGTTACCGGCTCCCTGTTCCCGACCAGATCGGCAATGCGCCAGTCGCAGCGCGAGGTGACACGCGCCACGACAGGATCGCGGTAAAGACCCAGGAACGACATGGCGGTGGACAACACACCGCTGCGCTCGTTTTCGCTTTTGTTCAGCAATTCGCGGGCCGACGACGCGATGACGGGATGAACGCCAGCCTCGCCGAGATGCGGAGTGTCCATCATCGCGCGCAAGGTCGCCTCGACCGGGCGGCGCGGGTCGGAGAGAAAATTGGCGACGCCCGCCAGCGTCTTGTCCTTCTCCGCATAGAGAACATGCAGGATCGCGCCGACCAGAAGCGAATGGCTGGTCTTTTCCCAATGGTTTCGCTTGTCGAGACTGCCTTCGGGATCGACCAGAATATCCGCGATGTTCTGCACGTCGCGGACTTCCCATTCCCCTTGCCGGACCTCCAGCAGCGGGTTGTAGGCCGACGATCTGGCGTTGGTCGGATCGAACAGCATCACCCGGCCATGCTTCGCACGGAAACCCGCTGTCAGCGTCCAGTTTTCCCCTTTTATGTCGTGGACGATGGCGGACGCCGGCCATGTCAGCAGCGTCGGCACCACCAGCCCGACACCCTTGCCGCTGCGCGTTGGGGCGAAGCATAGGACATGCTCGGGACCATCATGGCGCAGATACTCTCTGTCGTAGCGTCCGAGCACCACGCCATCGGGGCCAAGCAGTCCGGCCGCACGGATCTCCCGGTCCTCTGCCCATCGCGCCGAACCGTAGGTGGCGACGTTGCGCGCTTCCCGCGCCCGGATGATCGACATGAGGATGGCGGCGGCGATGGCGAGGAAGCCGCCCGATACCGCGATGATGCCGCCCTCGACGAAGATCGTGGGCGCATAGGCATCGAACGAGAACCACCACCAGAAGAAGGCGGGCGGGTAATAGACCGGCAGGTCCGCCAGCTCGAACCACGGCGCTCCAAGCTGCGGCTGGAAGCCGAGGCGGAACGCCGTCCATTGCGTCGCTCCCCACACCATCACCAGAACGATGGTGAAGACGACGGCGATTTGCCCCCAAAGGATTCTGCCTCCGCGCATACAGGCTCCAGTCGAAAGAGAGACGGAGCCGTTCAGAGAATGGGCGTTTTCGCGGGAGGCAACAGCAAAGACGCTGCCGGAGGGCCACCGGATACTATCGGCGGCAAATAGGACGGGTTGCTGCGGCACGGTTCCCGCACCGGAGCGCGCCGAGCCGAATCAGCTTGGAGGGCTTGCCCGTCCCAATGCTTGAGCGAGGCCAAGCAGGTTCTGGAGCGCGGGATTGTGGTTGCGCGGGGACCAGACGGCCATGAAGGCGATGGATTCAGGCTCGTCCACAATCGGGCGGAAGGCGACGCCTGGCGGGGCCGTCGCCACGTTTTCCTCGACCATGAACGAAAGGCCATGCCCCTTGGCGATCATCGACAGCAGAGCGCTGCGGCCAATATCGAAGCGACGAATGGTCGGAACGGGCCACCGTCCGGCGGTGCGGACCAATATCAGGTCGTGAACCTGCGGGCCGGTTCCCGCCTCGCGCACGATGAAGGTTTCGCGCGCCAGGTCTTTCCATTCGATATGCTCGTGGGCTGCGAGCGGATGGGACGCGGGCATGACCGCCATGAGACGGTCGTGCCAGATCACGCGGGAATTGAGGTCGGGAATTTCATGCGAGCGCGCCATGAAGGCAATATCGAGCCGATCCTCCCGGACCTGTAGCTGTGCGTCCCGAGCGGTGCTTTCGGTGATCTCCAGGGCGACGTGTTCGTGGCGCTCACGAAAATGCTCCAAGAGCGTGTCGAGGAAGCCGCCGGCGACAAGAGCATAGACGCCGATGCGCAAGACGCCTTGTTCGCCGCGCGCGTGCATGCCGGCCGTCGTCACGGCGCGGTCGAGGATTCGCATGGCCTGCTCGACTTCCGCCACGAAACGGCGGCCCGCCTCGGTCAGCCGGACGCCGCGCGTGTTGCGCTCGAACAGCATGATGCCAAGGTCGGCTTCAAGCACCTTGATACGCTCGCTGACGCTGGACTGGCTGACGCCCAGCACCAAGGCCGCCTGACGGAAGCTCAGATATTGGGCGACGGCCAGCGTCTGGCGCAGGGAGACGAGAGGGATTCTGGTGCCAAGGAGATTCCCGGTTTCGGAAATCTCGAATCTCAGGTTGGATGCACGCCTCATCGACTGCACCCTGTTCAGCGGTCGGGCGGGGAACCCCGGTGCAAGGTCCAGCTTGGTTCAGGCGCAGCAAATCGCGCGGTTCGTTCCTTCACGATGATGGATTCCTTTGGTCGGCGGTCAGGCGATCAAGACCCGCCGAGTTCCGCCGCGCGCGTCAGCGCGGAGGTGAAGCCGGAAAGGGAGATCGAGAAATTGACCTCCTGACCGCTATCGTTCGCGGCCGCCTTGACCTTGAGCGCCGTGCCGGCCCGCATCGCGGTCACCGCGTCCGCGTTGAACGTCAGCGGGACAAGGCATCCGGCCGGAAGGCAGGTCGAGAAGCGGAGCGGCGGCAGAAACTCCCCTTCATCAATGGACAGCACCGCGCCTTGATCGAGATTGAGGCCGAATGGTAGCACCAGCGTCCCGCTGGCCGCCTGTCCGTTCTCGGTCGCCGAAAGCTCGACGGCGAGGACGCGCTGCCGATTTTCGTTGCTCAGCTGCGTTTGCGAGATGACGCAGCGCACCGCGCCTTCCGGCACGGTGCAAGTTACCCGCCAGTCGCCATGCGTTTCGTTGAGCGAGGTTGCGCCGCCGGGCAGGCCCTGCGCAACGGAGGGACCGACGCCGCCCAGGAGAAGGGCGGCGGCGAGGATCAGGGAAGTCGGTATCTTGAAAGCATGCTGCACGTTAGAACCTGACATTGAGGCCAAGGGAGGCCGAGTGATTGGACTGATCGCCCGAGAACAGGCCGTCGTAGCGGGCGCGGATCGTCATGTCGTCGGACACGGCCCAGGACAAGCCTCCGCCGATACGCAGCCGGTCGGCTGCGGCGGCCGGGCCACGGATTTCAAACGGGGTGCCGCCGACGAAGCTGTTCATGGTGTCCGGCACGACGTCGGCAAAGGCATGCTCCCACACCGCCCGGCCTTCCAGCGTCAGCTTGCCATGCTCGGTCAGGACCGTGTGCGTCAGCGCAAGGCCGATACCCGTATCGAAGCGCGTCCAGCTCTCCGAACCGGAGGACAGATTGAACACGCCGGCTCCTCGCTCGGTGAAACCGCCGTGACCGGACCAGCCGGCGTCGAGCGTGAACAGCGGCGCGAGCTTGGTGCTGTCCGACAGGTCGAAGGCGTAAGCAGCTTCGCCCGACAGGCCGACGGTGTGCGCCCAATAGTCGGCGGTCGCCGTCTCGTTGATCGTGCCGAAGACGATGCCGCGTTCGGTCGAGACGCGGTTGGCGCCATAGGACAGGGCGCCCGCGACGGTCCAAGGCCCATCGTTCCATGCGCCGTAAGCGCCGAGATAGATGCCATCGCCGTCGAAGGTCGAGCGCCGGTCGGGAATGGAGCCGTGGCTGCGAATGTAACCAAAGCCGAAGCCGCCGACCGCATTGCCCGATCCCATGTCGATCACGCCTTCATAGCCGCCGGCGAGACCCGCGTTCCACCATTCGAGGCGGGCGGCGTTGCCGTCGCTGTCGATGCGACCGTAAGCGCCGAGCGGAGCGGCCCATGCGCCGCGCACGCGGGCATCGGCATAGTCGCCGGCTGGGGCGGATGCGACATTCGCACCGAAGTTGCCCGCGCCGATCCCGGCGATGCCCTGATAGCGCAGGGTGCGGTTGAACAGCGCGAAGGTCTGGTCGATGACGTGCTGGCCGGAAGCGTGAACCTCGCCCGACATGGCGTCGAGGGCCGCATCCGCCTCGGCTGTGCTCAGATGCAACACGGAATCATAGGCAAGATGTCCCGCCCCGAGATCCTCGACGGCGTTCGCCGTCGAACACTGGTTGAAGGTCATGCCCGGCCGGCAGAACGAGGCGACCTGATGGCTGGTCAGGTAATAGTTCTGCCCGTCCGTATTGCCGGTGAAGTCGAGGAAGGCGAAGTCGTCGGTGATGGTCGGATCGGCATCCACCGTCAGGTTGCCGGCCGCGCCGGTTTGAATGACGGTATAGGTGGTTCCCGGCGTGTAGGTGCTGCCGGTGTCGGTGCCGTTCTCGGGCGTGACGAGGATGGTGACGCCGCTTTCGATGGTCCCGGTGGCTGCCGATGACGCCGCGGGCGCTTTGCACGCTGCCGCCCGCCGCTATGGTCAACTGGCCGTGATTGCCCAGTTCGACCGCATCGCCCACCACCCATTCCGAGCCGGCGCCCGTTACCGTCGCAACCCCCGGCGTTCCATAGGCTTGGTTGCCGGCACCCATCCAGCCTTGTGCGCTCTCGACCAGAGCGCCGCCGCTTATCAGCAACTCCCCGCCGCCACTGCCCTGATAGCCGACATGGAGAATGCCATCGAGGCTGAGATGCGAGCGGTCGCCAGTGCCGGCGTCTATTCCCAATACCTCGACCCGCCCGAAGCCCGCGCCCGAACCGATCCGCAGCGATTGACTGGAAGGGCTGTCTTGTTCGACAACGCCGCCATTCGAAATAACGAGTTCACCACGGCCAACTGCTCCAACCGAGATTATATCCCCGACTTCCCAGCGAGACCCCGCGCCCGTCACGGTGACCGTGCCACGCGCGTCGGCATGGCTAACACCGACCGCTCCCCTGTTGCTGGTGACGACACCGCCATCGGCGATGGTCATGTCTCCGATCGCGCCGCCCTGCTGGCTGCCGCTGCCGATATTTAGGTTGCCCGCATTCTCCCAGCGCGAGCCGGCGCCCGTGACAAGGACGGTGCCCTGCGAACCATTCTGCCGTCCAACGCCGCCATGATAACCCACATAGCTTTGTCCGCTCGCGGTCACGACACCACCGGCGGATATGGTCAAGTGCCCTTCGCCACCATCGAAACCGCCGACCGTGACTCCGCTCGTCTCCCAGCGCGAGCCATTGTCGGTAACGGTCACGGTGCCCACCGATCCGCGGCTATAGCCCAGCGTTCCCCTGAAGGATTTGACATGGCCGCCATCGGAGATCGTCATCGTCCCGATGCCGGCATATCCGACCGTGATCCCCGGCTGGCCGGACTGGCCACCGCTTCCCGTCAACGTAAGGGCAGAATTTTCGCCCGTCACCGTGAGCGTGCCCCGCGAGTTCATGGTCACGCCGAGCGTGACATTGCCCGTGTTAAAGGGCGTGTTGACCTCGCCGCCATTCTGGATGGTCAACTCACATTCGCTATTGAGGCCAAGCGTGAGGTTGCTTGTCGTGTTCCACGGGCTTGCTTGAGTGCCGCCGCCGGCTCCGTCGACGACGATTGTGGTGCCGCCGTCGCACACTTCCGCCTGCGCCGGCATGGCGAGGACAAGCGGCAGCGCCGTGGTGGCCATCAGCAGCGCCGGCAGCCGCCAGTGGCGGAATGGCGCCTTGCGCCCGCTCGGGGCATTGGTAGAGACGGTGGCCGCGGGCAGCATGCCGCGTGATCGGTGCTTGGACATGGAATCTCCCGGGGTTCGAACTGATACAGGAATCGCCGAAGCTGTTGAGTATCAGGCCGTTGCGCGAGACTCTTGGGCTGAGCGCCGGGACAAAGCGGAAGGAATGGGCTTTGCCGTCACATCCCGGTGGCGCGGCGGACGTCCGAGGGGGTCATGCCGAAACGGCGGCGGAAGGCGCGGTTAAAATAGGACAGGTCGCCGAAGCCGGTCTCGAAGGCGATGACGCTGATGCCGCCATGCGCGGGCGGGGCGGCACGAAGCCGCTCATGAGCACGCTCCAGCCGGGCGGTGAGCACGAATTCGGTGAAGCTCGTGCCCGTGCCGAGGAACAGGTCCCGGATGTAGCGCGGCGAGATGCCGTGCCGGCCCGCCAACCAGTCGAGCGACAGGTCGGGCCGCCCGAGATTGGCTTCGATGTCGGCCTTGATCGCGGCCAGTCTGGCCTGACGCACACCACGCCTGCTCGCGCGTATGCCCGCATCGCGCGTCGCCCCGGCGGCCATGGCGGCAAGATCGACAAGATGGCCGGCGCAATGGGATGCCGCCTGCGGGCTCAGCGCTTCGAGATCGCCGCCGATCAGCGCCGTCGCATAGCGCGCCAGAAGGATCAGCTCAGGGCGGGGCGGGAGCTTTTCCAACGCGACGGCCCGGCCGGCATCGCTCAAGAGCGGTTCAAGTCGGGCGCGCGGGATGGCGATATCGAGAAAGGAGGAGGCCACGCCAAAGCGGTGTTCGGACGGGACGCCGTTGGTGCCGAGATAGGCATCGCCCGCGCCAAGCAGCGTTGGTTCGGCGCCATTGCGGCTTCGCGCTATGGCCCCACTCGTGACGAAGGCAAGGACGAGATTGTCCTTGCCGTCGGCGAGATGTGCGGCGGTTCGCCGCGACACGCAGGGCGAGCATGAGCCTTCCACTATGGCGATGTCATCAAGCATGCGCACGGCGGAGTCGATGACGAGGGGTTCATCGTTCAGAGGCTCGATATCGATCTGCTCGACGACCGTATACACGTCACGAAAGAAGGCGGTGCGGTCGGGTTCAGGAATATCGCGCGAGGAAAATCGTTGAAGACTCATGATTTTCCGTTTCTCTCACACACAATTCCAGTCTCCAAGACATTACCATGGACGGCCTGTTCAGACAATTGAGCGGTCTCCGGGCGCTCCGTCCATCGCCCTCTCACGGACACGGAGCAGCAGCAGCGCGCCGCATGTGATCAGCGGCACGGCTACCAGAAGGCCCGATTTCTGGTTGGAGCTGGCGGCGGTTATCAGCCCGACTAGGACGGGTCCGATGAAAGCCGCAGCCTGAGCGGAAAGGGCATAGATGCCGAAGAATTCCGCGAGGCGATCCGGCGGCGCTATACGCGCGAAGAGGGTGCGGCTCGACGCCATGACGGCACCAGCGGCCAAGCCGAAAATGGCGGCGGCAGACAGGAACGCCCATTCAGTGGCCGTCCCGAGCATTGCCGCGTCATCGGGCAAGGGCAGCGGCACGATGAGAAGTACGCGCTCGCGCTCGCAGGAGAGCATGACGAGAAACGCCACGGCCCCCATAAGGAGCGCGGCGGTCAGGGTCGCCCTGGCGCCGAACCGCCGGTCGAACAATCCACCGAAGACGGCGCCCGCCACAGCAAATGACGTGGCCAACAATCCATATATCGTCAACTCCGCCGTTCCCCAGGCGTATATCGTGGCAGCCAGGACGCCGCCGAACAGAAAGACGATGTTCATCCCGCTATAGAAAACGACACGCGCGGCGAGAAAGACGAGAACGCTGTCGACCCTGCGCGTCTCGGCCAGGCTCGAGCGCAAGCGCCGAAAGCCTTCCCGGACGACCTCGCGGCGTCCGATCCCGCGCGGCGCACGGTCGGGAACGAAAAAGAAGAACGGCAGCATGAACAGGATGAGCCAGAGGCCCGCGACCGGACCGACGATCCGGTCGGTCTCGAAGTGTTCGGCTGAAAGTCCGAAGAGGGGAGAGGCGGGGCCGAAAGCCGCGTCGACGGTTCCGGGCAGCGCGACGGCGAGCAGAATGAGGACGAGCGCGAGGATGCCGGCGAGCTGGCCCATGGCGATGCCGAACCCGGAAACCAGGCCGATGCGCGCCGACGAGGCGATGGACGGCAGCATTGCGTTGGCGAAGACGAACAGGCATTCGATGCCCACCGCCCCCATGACCACCGCGGCAAGGACGGCATGCGGCGGCGCGCCCGGCGTTGCCCACCAAAGGGCGATGCAGCCCGAGCCCGCGACCAGGGTGCAACCGAGGATCCACGGCTTGCGCGGCCCTCCGGCATCGGCGACGGCGCCCATGAACGGCCCCAGAAGCGCGATCGCAAGACCTGCGATTGCATGCGCGTAGCTCCAAAGCGCCTGGCCCGCCACCGGATCGGCAGCAACATGACTGACGAAATAAGGCGCGAACAGGAAGATGACGATCAATGAGAAATAGGGCTGGCAGGCCCATTCATGGATCACCCAAGACACCTGGGCCAACCGCGAGGCCGGTTCCTTGCTGAAATCCGTAGTGCTTAAAGTCATTCCTGCGCCCCCGTCGAAGAAAACCCTAACCCTAAAGCTGCGTTCGTCACCTCTGCCCAGGTTGAATTTGTTCAGGTTGGCTGCGTGGATGATGAACCGATCTGGCTTCGCTTGTCCAATGCTTGCGAATGAACGCGACAAGCACGGCAGGAGATATCGAGATGGCGAATGGCCATTGTTCCATGGAGGTCTATGATCCAATTGATTTTATTGTTGGTGGCTTTCGCTGAGCCTCTAAATGCTTAGCCCCCTTTGCCGGCCGAACTGCCACGAGACCGAGCCGCCCTGAACCACGCCCATGACCTCGCGGCCGTGCTGGCGGTCGATAAGCGGTCGCCACGGGACAAGGGTGAATTCATGGGATTTCTCGACCACGGCGAACTTGCCGCTCAATAGCTGCACGGTCCCGGTGAATTTGCCGCTGACGGTCTCGCCGTCCATGGCGGCACGGAACGGCAGGCCCTTGGCCTCGGCCATCTCCGCGCCGACACGAGCAACCTCGCGCTCGCGCAGCGTGGCGAGAAGATTGCGCCGATAGAAGATGCGACCGTTCTGCGCTCGGGTCGCGTCGCCCTGTTCGATATGATGCTCGCGGCGCCGGTCCATGGCCTCGCGCACCTGCTGGCCGAAGCCGGCCGGCGCAAGGTCGGCCGTCTCGCCCTGGATCAGCCGCCGGTCCAGCCAGGTCGCGCCGTCCGCGCCGATCTGCTTGTCCAGATCGAAGGTGGATAGGATGCGGACGCTGGCCTGCCGGTCGCGGCCGGCGTCATGGGCGGCAGCGCGGCTGACCAGATCATCGGGGATGCGCCATTGGTCGGCGTCGATCCGCTCGACGATCCCGGCGCGGCGTAGCGCCTCCAGACGGCGGACATGGGCATCGACATAGCCCTCAAAGTCGCCGCCGGGAACGCGGCCCTCAAACTTCGCCTGTTCCAGATGACGGCTCGGTCGATAGATGCCGTCCTCGGCGATGGCCGTGATGGCGCGGTCGGACGGCCGGGCCGTCGCCTCGGCCGGGCCGATCTGGACGACGCTGCCAATACGGGCGTCCTCCAGCCGCTCGGGCGCGATGCCGGCGACGTGGTGCGTCCGCCCGTCGATGCCGTCCACCACGACGGTCAGGTTCTCGCCCAGCTCGTCGGACAGGTGCTTGTCCACGACGCGACCGACGATGGGCGTCTCGGGCGCTCCGTCATGGATGTGGAAGCTCATGGGATCGCGTTCGCCGCCCTGCGGGCCAAGCGCCTTCTGGATGGTGCGGATGATGTCGCCGCGCTCGCCCAGCTCGCGCAGGGTCGGTTCCACGTCCTTGCTCAACTCCCACACGCCCGGCGCGTGCTCAGTCGCCAGCCCCATCTTCTCCAGCTTGGCGAGGCGGCGCAGGCGCAATGTCCGCTCGAACTGCCGCCTCGGCTCTGCCGGTTCATGACGCAGGTCGAGGAAACGGGCATCGGCTTCCTCGGCCATGGCGCGGTCGATCCGGGTGAGACGGTCCTGGTCTATCTCGGCCGACAGCTTGCAGGCCTGCTCGATCTCGGTCACGGGACCGAGTTCGAGGCTGGCAAGCTCGCTGGCGCGCTCGCGCAGGCCGTTGGCGAGGTAGTCGCCATTGATGACCAGATCCCCGCCCGTATCGTCGCGGCCGTTGACGATGACATGCACATGGGGATGGCCGGTGTTGTAGTGATTGACCGCGACCCAATCGAGTTTCGTGCCGAGGTCGGCTTCCACCTGTTTCATGAAGTCGCGGGTGTAGGCGGTGAGGTCCGATAGCTCCGCGCCGTCCTCGGGCGAGACGATGAACCTGAACTGGTGGTGGTCGTCCTTGCCGCGCTCAAGGAAGGCGTCGCCATCGGCGCGGTCCTCGGTCGCCGAATAGAGCTGGCCCCGTTCGCCGTCGCGTGACGTGCCGTCGCGCTGGACATAGCGCAGATGCGCGCGGGCGCGGCCGCCCTTCCATGCGGCCCGGATGCTGCGCTGCTTGACGATCACGCGGCGGCTGCCCGGTTGGCGATGATGCCAGTGGCCGGAGATGTTGCGGGCGCGCACGAAGCTCGCGCCCCGGCCGCGCTTCACGCCCTTGCCGCTGGCGGCGATGGTGTGAGAACGGCCCGGCGATGACGGGTGGACGGATGGCGGCGTGGAAGGGTCGCGGGCGGCGGCCGCCTGATGCTGGCGGGTGATCTTCCTGACCTGGGTGAAGAAGCTCTTGGCCTTGCCAGCCTTCGGCGTGTCGGATCGGATGCGGCCGGGCTTCGGACGGAAGCGGTTTTCGTCGTCCGTGGTCATGGGCGCGGCTCCGGCCGAAACCGACGAAAACAGGCCGATATGGGCCTATAGTGCCGCTCGAAACCCTGCAAGGTCAAGGCTTTGCGCAAAATCGCGTCACGCACAGCCGAAAACCATGGTGCCGCTCGCGATTTCCCTAAACAGTGTGCAGACAATAACAATATTCGGAAGCGGCCCGACATGGTGCCGTCTTCTTTAATCTTGCCCTCCCCCTTCTCTACCGTATTCGCCTTTCCTGTCGTCAATTCAGCCAGGCACAATCCTGCCTGTCTGGACGCCGGAACGGATTGCGCGGAGTGCGGGAACGCCGCCTTCATGGTGTTCCCCCGTCGTCCGCGCGGGCGACGAAAATGCTGCCGTCCTGCGGTTTCGTGCGAGCAGGATCGCGCACCGGAACGGTTACGCGAACGTCATCGGGTCGCGCTTCGGATGACGATGCTACGGCAGTCCGTGCGTCCGCCGAGCGCATGACGAACAGCCCGGCCTCGCGCCAGTCGGGTGGTGGCGGCGGTGCCAGCGCAGGCACTTCGGACGCGGCCGCGCCGCCGAGGATCGGCGCAAGGGTGGCGACATAGGCGCGGGTTTCTGCAGGTAATACCCGCCCGGTCGCAAGGTATTCGTCGTAACGGCCGGGACCGGCATTGTATGCCGCGAGCATCGCGGAGACATTGCCGTAGCGGTCCCACATTTCGCGCAGATAGGCCGCGCCCGCCATGATATTGTCGCGCGGATCGTAGGGATCGCGACCAAGGCCGTGACGGACACGTAGGCCCGCCCATGTGTCGGGCATCACCTGCATCAATCCCATCGCCCCGGCCGTGGACACCGCCAGCGCATGGCCGGCACTTTCGGCGTGCAGAACGGCGCAAATCCAGTCTTCGGGAATTCCGAAGCGCCGCGCCGCTTCGGCGATATAAGCGGTATAGGGCTCAATTGCGGCAGGTCGAACGATCAGTGTCGATTGTGCAACAGCAATCGCCGATCCGCTGCCAAGCGACAGCAGACCGGTTATCAAGACAACGGCATGGCGCCGCGCCGCCCGGGATATGTCGGGGGGCCAAACTGCCAGCATTCTCATCGCTGCCAAAGCCAAGATGCACGTGCCGGCGCAAAGCCGCCACTGACCTCCGCTGTGCGCGCCAACCGTCTTTCGCCTGAGCAGGACGACGGCATGAGACAACCTTTCCGCGATCAACGGGATGTGAGATTTGAGCAAGGGGATGGCGCGGAAATGCATGGCCTTAGTCCCGCTCGTCACGCGGTCTTGGGCGACTCCAGTGCAGCGACCACGACGCGCCCACGTCATCGTCGCGGAACAGGTTGGCGCGGATGGGATGCGGGAATGTTGGATCGTCCAGCAGCACCGAAAGGTATTCGCCAGCCTTTTCGCCGGTGCGTTTCCAGGCTGCACCGATCTCCGGGCCTTCAACGGCACCGTGATGGACGCGGTAGTTGGGGACTTTCTCTGCGTCCGCTTCCTCCACCGGAACGATGATGAGTTCGCGATCGAGGGTGAGTGTGTGGATGCGACCGACATAGCCGTTTTTCTCGCGCGTGAACTGACCGATCTGAGGCATGACAATCTCCTTGGCGGTGAGGTTGGAAAGACCATCAGCGGGCACCGCTCCCGCTGATGGGGAAGCAGTCAATGCGTCGGCGCGCGCCACTCGTAGCGGCTGTCGCCTTCCTCATTGGTCCAGAGCGGGATGGCGCGGCCGATGACGGAACTTGCGGGGATGGGTCCGAAATAACGACCGTCCAGGCTGTCTCGGATTTCCCAATTCATGAGGAAAAGCTGGCCGTCACCGATGACGCGGCAGCCCTGCCAGATGGGCAGATCGCGGCCGAGGCTGTCGCGCTCCAACGCCTCGCCCATCTCGATTCCGTCAACCGTGATCGTGCGGCCGGCGCGGCAAACCCGCTGTCCCGGCAGGCCCAAGACGCGCTTCAAGAGCGGGACGCCTCGCGCGATATAGCCGCGCTCGACCATGTAGGCGGCGAGCGGTTCGGGCGGCATGATGGCGACCAGTTCGGACACGTCGATTCGCTCGGCCGGCACGACTGTGTAGAAGCCGATGGGCGCGCTGGCGGTGGCATTCCAGATCAACCTTGCCGGCATATCGACGACACTCATGGCAGCGATGACGCTGACAGCCAGCACCGTCACCGTGAGGACGCGGCGGCGCGTCATGGCTCGATCCTCCGTCGCCCAATCCAGGCGGCGTGCCGCTCAGGCGTGTAGGCGCTCGGTTCCAGGTTAGCTGTCAGGCGGTTGTGGACGTGCCGCCAGTAATCCGGGGACACGTCGGCCGGATCGAAACCGAGGGCTTCCAACGCGTCGATGACGGCAAGCGCCCGCTGCACCTTCTCCCAGCCAGTGAGGCGCAGAAGGATGTCGCCACCGGGCCGGACGAAGGGCAAGGTCTGGAACGGTTCGCCGCGACCGATGGCGCGCACGATGTCGATGCGCGAGACTACGGTGCCAAAGTCGTTTGCTGCCCATCGCACGAAGGCGAAGATGCTGCCGGGCGGAAAGCCGACGACGCTGCGGCGACGGTCGATGATCTGTTCGTAGCTCTTGCGGCCGAAGCGTATCCAGTGCTCGACCCTCTGCTTCTGAAAGGTCAGCTCGACAAATGTAGTGAACGGCGCGGGTTCGTCCGGCAGCGATCGACCGTGCGCCTTCCTGTGGGAACGACGGATCATGGTTCGTCTCCGGTAATGTCGGTGGATGTGCGGGCGAGCACCGCGTCGAGCGCAGCTTCGGTGCGCAGGATAGCGCCACCAATGGCTTCGGGAATTTGCGGAAGAACGGCGTCGCCGAAAGCTTCGACGATCAGACTGGCCGCAGAAGTCCCTTTGCGACTGCCGAGTGCAATGCGCGTGTCAGCCACCCAGGTGGAAAGCCCATCATCCAGCCGTAGGTGATGGGCAAGGCCGCCGTTCCAGTCAGCCCATGGCTCCGCAGCATCGTCGCCAGCGCCCGCGCTCCCGCCCATTTGTCCGGCGCGCGATCCGTCATCGCCCCGTTCATCACCGCGTCCATGGTCGGAGATTTCCGGCGGTCGTAGGCCGGACTCCAGCCGTCCATCCTGCTGTCTCTCTTCGTCGGCGTCGGCAGGATTTCCGCCGCATGGCGCAACAGGTTCGGTGTGTCGATCTGCGCCTTCGCGCCGCTCAATCGCCTTCCTGTCTCGATCTCCTGCGCGCTCAACCTGCGCCCGCCGTTCGGCTTTACCGGCGTCGGCATCAAACCGTATGGCTGTTCCAGACTGTCGAAATGCAGCGCCTCGCTGATCGTCGGTGTCCGGTCGAAATCGTCCTGGTCCGATGTCATCCGGCCCTTGTGCTTGCGCAGAACGCTCTCCCGCGGTGCGGGGTTCGCAGTCGGCGTTCCCATCATCCCCGCGTGTCGACTGGCATGGCCCTGCAATTGGCTGAGAACGTCGCCCCGGCCACCCCGATCCGCATCCGACTTCCTCGGCGTCGCAAGGATCATTCGCAGCGGATATGTCGATCCCGCTCCGCCGCCCGCGCCATCCTTCATCCCGTCCGATGCCATCGGCGTCGGCAGTGGGCGGTTGCGGAACAGCTCGTAGAGGCCCGATTCCCTCATCGCCCGGCGCGCGCCCGAACCACCCTCCAGACGGATGCCGCCCTGCTGGGACTGCGATACCGGCGTGGGCAAGCTGTTCGGGGTCGTAGCCGATAAGCCAGGACCGCTTGCGGACGTGGTTGGCGCCAACGCTGTCAGCACCCACCACGCACGGTTCGACGGCGTAGCCGAGCGCTTCCAGTTCAGCGAGCAGCCGGTCAGCGCCGCGAGTTCTGAGATTAGCGCTGTTCTCAAAAGCGAACCAGCGAGGGCGGCAATCTCCGACAAGCCGGACGGCTTCGAGGTAGAGGCCCGACCGCTCGCCGTCGATCCCTTTGCCCTTGGTGTTGGCGCTGCTGATGTCCTGGCAGGGCGGGCTGCCGACGATGATGTCGGGCAGGACTCCAAGGTCGGAAACAAGGTGAGCTGCCGTGAGTCCGCGCACGTCCTCGTAGAGTCTGACATGGGGATTGTTCTCTGCATAAAGGATGCGCCGCCATTCGACGATTTCGCAGGCGGCGATGGTAACGAAGCCGGCGCGGTGCAGGCCGAGCGACCAGCCGCCCGCGGCGGCGCTGAACAGGTCGAGTGCGCGCATCATGGCGCACCTCGCCGTGCGGCACCGGCACCATGGCTCGCGTGTACGCGCGTCAAAGAATAGAAGTTAGATTCTTTGTTAGATTCTTCTATAAAGTGCGCGGCGCGATTTGCGCCTAATGTGCCGATACTGTTTGCGCCTAATCTGCCGATAGGTTCCACATGGTTATCCACAGGCACTGTGGATAAGTTTCCGAGGTAAAAACGCACCAATTCGCGCCGGTCCTCCCACTCGATTTCGAGACGGTATCCGGGCAGCGGCTGGCGGGCGGCGATCCGGCGCAGGTCGAGCGCGAAGTCGGACGGCCGTGCGAGGCTGCCGGACTTTTCGTGAAGGTGGCTGATCTCGAAAGCCCAGCCTTCTGGCTGGTGCCCTGCATGTTTGCGGGCAACGCGATAGAGCCATCGCTCGATGCCGCCAGTCAGCCGGAAATAGGCCGGGTCTATGGTCAGGATCAGAGAGCGGTCGATAACACTCTGGTAGAACCATTCGGGCAGGACGAACTCCATGCCCTCTACGCGGCCGGAGCGTGTTGTCATTTCCTCCCACTCGTTGATCCATGAGAATTGCCGCCGGCGCCAGTTCGGGCCGTTACGGATCGTCGTGGCGACAACGGTGGATTGCAGGCGACCAAGCGCCGCCTTCAGAAGCTGATACTGATGGTTCCCGGTCGGGCGTCCGATCGCACGCAGCAACTGATAGGGCGTGAAACGGAAGAAACGTGAAGTCGGGATGCCGCTGTTTTCGGCTGCGACGATCTGCGACGCGGCCCAGATCAGGACATCAGCATCCCAGATGGTCGCCATGCCATGTTCGGGCATGGCGAAGACCTGCACCTCGACATCTGCGCCCTTGTAGAGAATCGGTTTCATGCGTGGGCGCTTGCCGAGCGAAAAGAACGGCCGTTCCATCAGGTCGCGCTGGTCACGCGGCGCGGCGTCCCCGGTCGCCACCACGAAAGGGTCGAGATGGCTGCGCTCGCTGACCACTTCCGTCTGCGCTGGTCTATGATCGTCGTCACGCAGCATTCAGAGTTCTTCCCGCTCCGCAGGTGTCAGCGGTCGCGCAGGAAAGACCGTGCGGGCGTTCGCGTCGCGAGTGGACTTGCGTGCCCCGATTGCACTCCAGGCTTCCAGATCCTGCACGGCATAGACGACCCGTCCCCCGATCTTTCGGTAGACGGGGCCGGTGCCGTAGGTCCGGTGCTTTTCGAGAGTGCGCAGCGATATGCCGAGGAAACGCGCAGCCTCCTGCGTGCGAAGCAGCCGTGGCGGCAGGTCGGCATTGCGGCCGTGGATCATGGTATCGCCTCCGGTTGGTCAGACAAACGGCCGCCGAGAGGGCGGCAGGCTGTGGCGAACCATGGCGAACGACGTGCGGCATGTAGCGTGCCGCATTTGCGCCCCTGCGCTGGCGGCACCCCTCAAGGCGGAAGTGAAATGGGAGTATTTCCGTAAGAACAAGTCAGCCGGGCTCAAACGGTAAAGACAACCGTGCCCGGCTCGGCTATGAATGAAAGCGGAGCAGACGCGCTGCTCCGGGGCGTCGAAACCCCTGACTAGCGGTTGGTGTCGGCCGTGACGGCACCACACTCCTTGACCCTATGGTCGGGGAGCCTGTGGCGTATGTCCAGGGCTACCCGCCTAAAGGCCATGGGGCCGTCTAGTCACGGTTTCGAACTCCCCGATCACCAGGTCTGAGGGGCCATTTGCGGGGGCGCACCGCAAGCAAGGCTCTCCGGGAAGAAGGGGATTGACAATGGGAACGCCCGTCGAACTCGACCCCGACGTGGATGATGAGGCACCGACAGGCAACGAGATCACCAGCTATGACGAGCGGCATTTCGTGACCTATCTGAGGCTTCTCGACGCCAGGGCCGAAGGGGCGGACTGGAAGGAAGTCGCGCAGATTGTCCTGCACCGCGACCCGGTCGCCGACGAGACGCGTACTTATCGGTGCTGGCAAAGCCACCTGGAGCGCGCACAATGGCTTTCGCGCGAGGGATATCGCAATCTTCTGAGGCAATCACCGACCAGCAAGTCCTGAAGCGGTCAACGCTTGCCAAGTTTGATCGGATAATGCAGCAACAGGCGATACCCGCCTCGCATCATCCTGGTGCCATGTGCCACAAGGCGACGCGCTTTGCTCTTGCGCGGGTCGCCCTCGAAGTCCTCCTTGGTCCCGCGAAAGCCGAGCAGGACTTTTGCGATGGTGCGATAACTCTCTCCACACAGCCTTGCGTCGAGCGCCCGTAAAGACAGGATGTACCATTGCCGGCGCTGTGCAGGAAACGCCCGAAAATCGGGACCTGACGCCCGGCCATTGAGAGAGCGCCAGAAACGACGGGCCGCATGTGCACGAAGTTCCAGATAGACGTCCATGGGCAGGGTGAGCGCATAAAATGCCGCTGCGTCCGGTATCGCCCCGGGCAGCCAGAACTGATGCGCAACACCGTTGGCTCGCCAGATACCATGCCAGCCATCGGCGGCGCGGCGCAAATCGAGATCGTCAAGCTGGGCCAGCGTAACGATCGGTTCCGTGTCGCCGTTCCTGCGTTCTACAGGTGACAGCATCACGGCTTCAGGATAGAGGCTCGGATTCCAGAACGGTGTCTGGCAATCAGGCGGCACGTCGGGGTCGCAGGGGAAATCGCAACCCCCAACGGTTGGCAAATACGTCAAGGTCACGGTCAGCCGGTTGGTCCGTCAGCACGGCCGCGTTGTAATCCTGACGGTAATCCTCGTTCCGGCGGAGATATTCCCAGGCGAACCCGGCGGCCGGAAGGTGCATCGTATGCCTGTACGCCGCCGGTGAACGCCAGTCGATGCTGAGCATGGCGTCACCTCCCAAAACCGGGGCGCGCAGGGCGACGCCCCGGCAGAGGATTTTATGCAATCAAAGCAAGACGAAGAAGCCGCGCGTCCCAGATATGTTGATCGCGGAAGGTGATCACTCTGCGTCGGATTGCCCTGACGTCTCCTGTCGCGAGCCGGGCGTAGCCCGGCGAGCGTTCCCGAGTCGCAAACTTCACACCGCTTCCATGACCACCGCGATGCCCTGACCGACGCCGATGCACATAGTGGCAAGCACCAGTTTCCCGCCGGTGAGTTTCAGTTCCAGAGCCGCGGTCCCGGTGATGCGCGCGCCCGACATGCCAAGCGGGTGGCCGAGCGCGATTGCGCCGCCATTGCGGTTCACCCGCGCGTCGTCATCGGCGATACCGAGTTCACGCAGGGTCGCGAGCCCTTGGCTTGCGAAGGCCTCGTTCAGCTCGATCACGTCGAGCGCATCAACTCCGAGCCCTAGCCGCCTGAGCAGTTTGCTGCTGGCCGGAGCCGGACCGATGCCCATGATCCGGGGCGGAACACCTGCAGTCGCGCCGCCGAGGATGCGCGCGATCGGGGTCAGGCCATGCTCTTTCACGGCTTTTTCGGAGGCGACGATTAGGGCGGCGGCCCCGTCGTTGACGCCGGAGGCGTTTCCTGCGGTCACCGAGCCGCCCTCACGGAAGGGCGCGCGGAGCTTGGCCAGCATCTCGAGCGTCGTATCAGGGCGGAGATGCTCGTCCGCGTCGACGAATTTCGGATCGCCCCGACGCTGCGGTATGACAACCGGCGTTATCTCCTGCGAAAAACGCCCGGCTGCCTGCGCTGCAGCAGCCTTCTGCTGTGAGCGGAGCGCAAAAGCGTCCTGGTCCTCGCGGCTGATGTTGAAGTCCTCAGCCACATTCTCGGCGGTCTCCGGCATCGAATCGACGCCGTATTGCTTCTTCATCAGCGGGTTGACGAACCGCCAGCCGATGGTGGTGTCATGGACCTCATTCGCGCGCGAAAAGGCGCTCTCGGCCTTGGGCATAACGAAGGGCGCCCGGCTCATGCTCTCGACACCACCGGCGATGATCAGATCGGCCTCGCCCGCCTTGATGGCGCGGGCGGCGACCAGAATGGCGTCCATGCCCGAGCCGCAAAGGCGGTTGATCGTGGTGCCGGGAACGGACTCGGGCAGCCCGGCGAGCAGGAGGGACATGCGGGCGACGTTCCGGTTATCCTCGCCGGCCTGGTTGGCGCAGCCGAAGACAACTTCGTCAACCGCAGCCCAGTCGAGGTCGTGGGACTTCATCAGCGCGCGCAGCGGAACAGCCCCGAGATCATCGGCGCGGACCGAGGCGAGGCCGCCGCCGAAGCGGCCGATCGGGGTGCGGGTGTAGGCGCAGATATAGGCGTCTTGCATGTTCTTCCATCAGACTTCTGGTACGACCAGATCGGAGACCGGCCCTTTGATGACCAGCACCGCGCCGGTCACGGATTGCAGATCCTCGACCGAGATGGAGGGCAGTTTCTCGCGCAGGACGAAATGGCCATCCTCGATGTCGACCACGCAGAGCGAGGTGTAGACGCGGGTCACGCATCCGACGCCGGTCAGGGGAAGCGTGCAGCTCTCCAGCAGTTTCGGCTCGCCCTTCTTGGTAGTGTGATCTGTGATGACCGCGACCCGCTTCGCGCCGTGCACGAGGTCCATGGCGCCGCCGACGGCTGGCACGCCGCCCCGGCCCGTCGACCAGTTCGCGAGATCGCCGTTCTGGGCCACCTCGTATGCGCCGAGGATCGCCACATCGAGATGCCCGCCCCGGACCATCGCGAAGCTGTCGGCGTGATGGAAGAAGGCCGAGCCAGGCTTCAGCGTGATCGCTTTCTTGCCGGCGTTGATGAGGTCCCAGTCCTCTTCGCCGGCCTTCGGCGCCTCGCCGAACCCGAGCACGCCGTTCTCGGTGTGGAAGATGGCTTCGCGGCCTTCGGGCTGGAACTTCGCGACCATTTCGGGAAAGCCGATCCCGAGGTTCACGTAAGCTCCGTCCTCGATGTCCTGCGCGGCCCGCCACGCGATCTGCGCGTTCGAGAGCTTGATGGGGGAAAGATCGAGCATCATGGGTAAACCGCCTCCCGCCGGTTAAGGATCTCTTCCTGCGCCGGGTTCGGAACCTCGACGACTCCGGAGACGAAGATGCCCGGCGTGATGACGGCTTCGGGGTCGATGCCGCCCGGCGGGACCAGATGCGAGACCTGGGCGATCGTCCGGTTCGCCGCGGTCGCCATGATCGGGTTGAAGTTGCGCGCCGCCATCCGGTAGGTCAGGTTGCCTAAGCAGTCGCCCACCTTGGCCTTAATGAGCGCGTAGTCCGCCTTCAGCCAGCGCTCCTGCACATACATCCGGCCCTCGAATTCGGCGGTCGGCTTTCCCTCGGCAAGTTCGGTGCCGTAGGTCGTCGGAGTGTAGAAGGCCGGAATGCCCGCGCCGCCCGCCCGAATGCGCTCGGCCAACGTGCCTTGGGGCACGATCTCAAGCTCGATCCCGCCCGAGAGGTAAAGCTCGGTGAAGACCCTGGGGTCGGCCGAGCGCGGGAAGGAACAGATCATCTTGGCGACCTGACCCTGTTCGATCAGCGCCGCGAGCCCGACGTGGCCGTTGCCGGCGTTGTTGTTGATGACAGTGAGCCCTTTCGGGCCTGCGTCGATCAGCGCGTGTATCAGTTCGATCGGCGCGCCCGAGCCACCGAAGCCTCCTATCATCACCGTAGCTCCGTCGGGGATGCCGGAAACCGCCCCGGCAAGGCTGGATATCGTCTTGTCCATGTCGAAAATGCCCTGCTGGATTTGCCGCGAAGGTTCCTGAATGGCTTCAGGCAAGGGACGGGAAGACCCGTTCAAGAAACCCGGGGCTCGGAACCTCACCACCACCGGCGATCACCGCCCGCCGAATTGGACTGTTTTGGGCTTCGGATGGGAACGACACGGTTCCGGGGTCCACTTTGAAGCGATCACCGCGGCAAGCACCGCAGGCGCCGGCACATTGCTCTTTGGCACAATGGCCGGTGCCGGAATGCAGTTCAGATATGTCAGCCATCATGGTCATGGCTCTCTCCTTCCCACTTTGCGCGCGCGCATCACGCGCGGGTGAATCGGCGGACCCGGTCTTCGTCGAGTTCGATGCCGAGGCCCGGACCTTCCGGAAGCTGCGCTGCTCCATTTCTGTAGGAGACCGGATTTGCCGCGATATCCTCAGCAAGCAGCATGGGGCCGATGATTTCGCCGCCGAGCGGCAGCAGGCCGACCCCGGCCCCAAGGTGCAGCCCGGCGGCCGTGCCGAGCGACGTTTCGAGAAACGTCCCGAGGTAGAGCGGGATGCCCGCCGCTTCAGCGATGTCGGCCATACGCTTCGAGGCGCGCATGCCACCCGCTTTCATCAACTTGAGCGAAATCAGGTGAGCTGCGTGCTTGCGAACCACCTCGATCGTGTCGGCCTCGGTCTGCACCCCTTCGTCGATCATGATCGGCACAGGTGACTTCGCAGCCAGCCTCGCAGAGGCGTCGATTGCACGCCGCTCAAGCGGCTGTTCGATCAGTTCGACGCCGATCCGCGCGAGTTCGGAAAGGGCGCCGAGCGCCTCAATCTCTGTCCAGGACTCGTTGGGATCGACCCTGAGACCGGCGCGCCCATCAATAGCACATGCCAGTCTTTCGATACGGACAATATCATCTCGGATCCGTGTCGCACCCATCTTGACCTTGAAGGCCGAGGCCCGACCGGAGGCGAGCATCGCTTCGATCTCATCGGCATCCCGTGCGGCATCGCCGCTGGCAATCGGCCAGGCCACCGGGCAGGCGTCGCGGCGCATCCCACCCAGAAGCACCTGACAGGGCACGTCGAGCAGCTTGCCGACCAAATCCATGAGCGCCATTTCGACGCCCGCCTTCGCAAACCGGTTGTCCCGCACGAGTCCGCCAAGTTCCGACATCAGCCGGTCGATATCGTAGGGGTTCTGGCCGATCAGCGCCGGCGCAAGGTATCGCTCGATCGTGATCTGCATCGCTTCGATACTGTCGCCAGACCACCACGGCCCGCAGGGCACGATTGCCTCGCCGATGCCTTCGGCCCCGCAACTGGTATTGATCCTGATCAACAGGGAGCTTTGGTTGCGGGCCTCGAAACGCGCGAATTTCTGGAGGCGACGAAAGGGAAGATCGACGATCGTCGTCTGTACGCGGTCGATGCGTGCTACTTCCGGTATGGTGTCGAGTGTCGTGAGCATGGGGTGCCTCTAAATTCGGTTGAACCCATTTTGCGCAGGCGGCATCTTGCGGTAAAATACCGATGGATGCGCTTCTAAATACGGGAAAGGTATCAGGATGGAGTTTCGTCAGCTCAGGTACTTCGTTGCCGTGGCCGAAGAGGGCAACATTGGCCGGGCAGCTGAGAAGCTGCACATCTCGCAACCGCCGATCAGCCGGCAGATCCAGGCGCTGGAGTACGAACTTGGCGCGCCGTTGTTCAATCGCACGCCGAAGGGGGTGACGCTGACGGAAGCCGGGCGGACGTTCCTGCAGGATGCGCAGCGGGTTCTTGCCCATGCGTCCCTGGCTGTCGATCGCACGCGGGCGGCGCATGCCGGCGAGATCGGGCAACTCGATGTCGCGTTCTTCGGGTCGCCGGTCTACCTGGCCGTGCCGGTTGCCCTGCGTGCGTTCCAGCGGGCGCTGCCGGAGACAGAAATTTCTCTGACCCGCATGGGCAAGCAGGAACAGATCAATGCGCTCAGGGACGGGCGGATCCATATCGGCTTTGCGCGGTTCTATCCGTCAGAACCCAACATAACCGTAGAGAAGGTGGCCGATGAGAGACTTTTTGCGGCGATCCCACAGGACCTGGCACTCGCTTCAGGGTCAGACGTCACGATGGCGGATGTCGCGACCTTGCCGCTCGTGCTCTTTCCAAGCGGCGACCGCCCCAGCTTCGCCGATGCCGTGCTTGCTGCATTCGCTGAAATGGCAATCACTCCGACGGTTCACAGCACTGCCGTCGACACCACAGCTGGTCTTGCGCTGACCGCAAGCGGGAAGCGCTGCAGCATCGTGCCGGAATCAGTCGCGACGCTCCGATTTCCGACGTTGCGCTTCCTGCCGATTGCCGACTGCCCCATCCGCGCCCAGATCGCCTGTGCCTATTCGAGCGAACGGAAAGCGCCGATCCTGGAACACTTTCTCAACTGTCTCCACTCGATTTCTCTCGATCCCGGGAAGTTTGCCACACAGAGAGATACGGATTCGGTATTTGAAATCGGATCAAAAGGTATTTGAGAGTATTGCGTGGCCGGTCGTAGGGTCCATGGCGACAAATGCAGTCACTTTAGGAGGAGAGGCACATGTCAAACCGGACCAAAGACATCACCGTGGACATCGTCGAAGCCGTTCGCGACGTCCTTCGCAAGCACGAAGTCACCTTCGATGAATACCGTGCCGGGTTCCAGCACCTCGCGAAGACCCAGGCCGCGGGTGAGATCCCGCTGCTGATCGACGTGTTTTTCAACTCGACCATTGTCGAGATCGAGAACGAGAAGCGCCGCGGCTCGCACGCCTGCATCCAGGGTCCCTACTTCGTCCAAAATGCACCGAACGTGGCGGAGTCGCTGGCGATCCGCGATCAGGACGCCGGCCATCCCAAGATGGTGATGCGTGGCAAGGTGACCGATCTCAATGGTCAGCCCGTCGCCGGCGCTGTGATCGACGTCTGGCATGCGACCCCGGATGGCAAGTACTCGGGCATCCACGACAATATCCCGCCGCAGTACTACCGCGGAAAAATCACGACCGCGGCCGACGGTACCTACGAATGCCGCTCGATCCTGCCGGTTCCCTACCAGATCCCGAACACCGGCCCCACGGGCGAACTGCTCGAGACATACATGCAGTGGCACTCGTGGCGCCCGGCGCACATCCACTACTGGATCCACGCCGATGGCATGCGCGACCTGATCAGCCAGGCCTATTTTGAAGGCGACCAGTACATCGACGACGACTGCTGCAACGGCGGCGGCTCCGAGTTCATGGTGCCCAAGGTCTACGAAGGCGACGTCCGCGTGATGGAGGTGAACTTCACCCTTGATCCGGCCGCAGAAGCTGCCAGCGGAAAAGCTGCCTGACGACCGGGTGGCCGGGCACGGCCCGGCCACCAATCCCCGCCGGCAACGGCCGGATCACAGGAAAACCATTTCCCCTTCTGCGCCAGATAGATCCCGCCTCACCAAGGCTGGCGGCCCCGGGGCGCGGGACCAACTCACGGAGAAGAACCATGTCGGCGAGAATCGAAACGGATGTCCTGGTAATCGGATCCGGGCCTGCCGGCGGAGCTGCCGCCGCGCTGCTCGCCCGCTACGGGATCAAGACCATGATGGTCAACAAATACGGATGGGTCGCCAACACGCCACGCGCACATATCACGAACCAGCGCACCATGGAGGTGCTGCGCGACCTCGGTCTCGAGGAAGAGGCCAAGCTCTACGCCACCCCGAACGACCTCATGGGCGAGAATACGATCTGCGCTTCGGTCGCCGGCGAGGAATTCGGCCGCATCCGCACATGGGGCACCGATGTACGCCGTCGCGCCGACTATGACGAGTCCTCGCCGACCGCGATGTGCGACCTTCCGCAGACCTATCTGGAACCGATCCTGATCGGCTCATCGGCACGCGACGGCGCAAAGCTGCGCTTCGACACCGAGTATCTGTCCCACACTCAGGATCGCAACGGCGTCACTGCACGGCTGCGCGACCGTCTTTCGGGCGAGGAATTCGAAGTGCGGGCGAAATACATGATCGGCGCGGACGGCGCCAACAGCAAGGTCGTCTGCGATCTCGACCTGCCGCTCGAAGGTGAAATGGGCAAGTCCGGCTCGATCAACATACTTTTCGAGTGCGACCTGACGAAGTACGTCGCGCACCGGCCCTCCGTGCTCTACTGGGTCATCCAGCCTGGCTCGGACATCGGCGGGCTCGGGATCGGCGTGGTCCGCATGGTGCGGCCCTGGAACAAGTGGCTGGCGATCTGGGGCTACGATGTCGAGCAGGGGCCGCCAGACATCACCGAAGAATTCGCCCGCAACATCGTTCACAACCTGATCGGCGATCGTGACTTGCCGGTGAAGATCGAGAGCACCTCCACCTGGACCGTCAACGATATGTACGCGACAACGTTGCAAAAGGGCCGGGTCTTCGCTGCAGGCGATGCCATCCACCGGCATCCGCCAACAAACGGACTCGGGTCCAACACGTCGATCCAGGACAGTTTCAACCTCGCCTGGAAAATCGCGATGGTGCTCAAGGGTCAGGCCGACCCGAGCCTGCTGGATACCTACACGACAGAACGCGCGCCGGTCGCCAAACAGATCGTGCAACGCGCAAACAAGTCTCTGGGAGACTTCCCGCCGATTGCCGTGGCACTGGGGCTGCCACAGGCCAGTAGCATCGACGAGATGTACGCCAACATGGCCAGACGCAAGGAGGCTGGCCCCGAGGGCGAGGCGCAGCGGGAAGCGCTGCGGAAAGCCATCGCCGGAACCGACTACGTCTACAACGCGCACGGCGTCGAGATGAACCAGCGCTACACGAGCGAAGCAATCGTTCCGGACGGCTCGGCAGCTGAAGTCTTCGCCGATGAGGAGCTCTACCACCAGGCCTCATCGCGTCCCGGCGCCCCGGTTCCCCACGTCTGGGTGTACCGCAATGGCGGGCACAGAATCTCGACCAAGGATCTCTGCGGCCAGGGCCGCTTCACGATCCTGACCGGGATCGGGGGTGACGGCTGGAAGGATGCCGCAGCCGCCGTGAAGGAGAAGCTGGGTGTCGACATCGACGTTCACGTCATTGGAACCGGACAGGCGCTCGAGGATCAGTACGGCGAGTTCGCGGCAATGCGCGGCACGACCGACAGCGGAGCCCTGCTCGTGCGGCCGGATTTCCATATCGCTTACCGCTCGGACGCGATTTCCGATAGCGCGAGCGAAGATCTCATTGCCGTCATGGCCCAGGTCCTCGGGCGCAAGAGAGCGCCCGCGAATGGCGCAGCGCGGCCCGTCAAGGCGGTTGCGGTCTGATGTCTGACCGCGGCCTGCCGCCTTCGAAGAACCCGGCGATCCGAACGGTCGCCATGCCGGCGGATACAAATCCCGCCGGCGATATCTTTGGCGGATGGCTGATGTCTCAGATGGATCTCGCCGCGGGCTGTCTTGCCGCAAGCACCGCACGAGGGCGAAGCGCCACAATCGCGGTCGAGGCGATGCGGTTTCTCCGCCCCGTAAGGGTGGGCGACGAGGTTTCACTCTTCGCCGATCTGGTCTCCGTCGGCCGCAGTTCGATGCGGATCCATGTCGAAGCCTGGCGCCGGAGCCGCGACAGCATTGAGAGCGAGAAAGTCACCCAGGCGAATTTCACATTCGTGGCGCTCGATCCGCAAGGACGGCCGCGATCCGTGGACGTCGCGGCCTCACGAAGCTCAGAAAACTGATGCCCGTGCCAGGGCGCATGGAACAGCCGGCGGGCCACACCCCATCGTCTGGGCCTGCTGACACACCTTTGCGCATTCTTCGCCCGCACAAACTCGACATCGAGCGGCTGACGATCGAGCAACGGACCAATTTCTCGACGACGCTGGTGACGGATGCCGAGAAGGAAAGGGCATTCAAGGCAAGATGCGCGGGGGTGGAAACTCACGTCGTGGTCGAGTCGAAACATCCGGCGGAGGCAATCGAAAAGCTCGTCCAGGTTTCAGAAGAAGCCTGCATGGCGATGCAGGCGCTGATCTCGCAGGTGCCGACGCACACCCGACTTCAGCTGAACGGCAAGGAACTCTGATCGAGTCGAAAAGCAGCCGAAACGGCCCCGAGACGCACGCGTATCTCAGGGCCGTTTCATTTTGGGCGAAGCGGTTCCGGGATGGACCGGGTCACGGGGAGCTAGGGCTACTTCCGACGGGCGTGGGATCGCCCAACTGGGAAAGAAGGGCCTCTTGTTCACGGATCGAGAACACTGAGGACACCGTGGAGACAGTGTAGGGGACCAGGAAGGTGACGATAATCTTGACCGCCTCGGACAGATGCAACTCGCCCGCCAGAAGCGTGTCGCCATGGTTGATGATCGCGAGAACCGGGCCGACGATGGCCGCGATTACCGCGGCCCTGACGACGACCGATTGGCGGAAGGCCAGGTATCTTCTCGGCGCCCTGGACATCGGCGATCAGGAGCTCGGCCGTTCGCCGGCCCAGGCGGCGCGCATCAGGGCCTGCAGGGCGTCGCGTTCCAGTGGACGGGGATTGAAGTAGGGGTTTTCGAGCGTGATCTCGACCGCACGATCAATGCCCTCCTCGGGCATGCCAAGGTCCTTCAGCGCCGTTGGAGCACCGCTCTCGCGGGACAGGTCGAACAAGGCCGCCGCCGGGTTCTGCGAGCCCGTCGCGCGCCGCATTGCGGCCATGGCCTCGGGAACTGCGGGCGCGTTGTAGGCCAGCGCATGCGGCAAGACGACGGTATGGGTCTCTGCGTGCGGCAGATCGAACGACCCGCCTAGCACGTGACACAGCTTGTGATGCAGGGCCACGCCGCCCGAGCCGAGGCAAACCGCACAGAGCCAGGCCCCGTAGAGCGCGTCCGAGCGGGCGTCGAGATCGGCCGGGGCCGCGCGGACCCGCGACAGCGCCGCAGTCATCTTTGCGATGCCGTCCTCCGCCATCAGCGAGAGAACGGGGTTGGCGCCTTCGGCATAAAGGGCCTCGACGGCGTGGGCGATGGCGTTCATGCCGGATGTCACGGTCATGACGGCCGGGAGCGAAAGCGTGTAGCGGACGTCATAAATCACCGTTTCTGGCAACACTTTCAGGGTCTTCTGGGTGGTCTTCCGCCCTTGTTCGGTCTGCCCGATGATCGAAGTCATTTCCGAGCCGGCGTAGGACGTCGGCAGCACGATCTGCGGCGCATCTGTACGCAGCGCGATCGCCTTGCCAAGCCCGATGGTCGACCCCCCGCCGATTGAGACGACCCCGTCGGCTCGCAAGTCCTCGTACCGGGCCAGCGCCTCTTCCGTGATCTCGACGGGCGTATGCATGGCCGCACCGGTGTAGAGCCCGGCGGAGCGGGCCCCGAGAAGGTCGGCCAGTTCCCGGCCCTGATCGGCCTGCGGCGCCGTCGTGAGGATCATGGCGCGTTTCACGCCCAGGCGTTCAAGTTCGTCGGGGAGTCTGTCGGTGGTACCCACCCCAAATATGACGCGCGCCGGCAAAGCCGTGTAAGTGAAGGGTTTCATGGGATGTCCTCTTTTCAGTTACTTTCGGAACTCTCCGCTCCGAATGCCAATATCAATGGCGTCCGCGAGCGATACCGATTCAGTAATGCCCGGATTCCCACGAGTCTCCAGCTTGGCTTCAGGGCTAAGTTCCCTTCAGCATTCGTGCGGATTTGTATCCATACCAGACCGGTATCCGAAGTCGTGCGAAGAAGTATTGGAACCCAAAGGTCGGCACCTGCATGTTTCGCGAAGCACCTGCCGTCGCTCGGCCCACGTAGAGCGACGCCGAAACTCCAGACTAGGGACACACCAATGACGACCGGACCGCTTCCGCGAATGACCACCCAGTACGTGGGAGACCTGCGGGTAGACGCACTCGTGGATTGCGTCAGCCCGACCCGCCCCGCGTCGGAGCTGCTCCGCGAATTCCCGTCCGGCATCGTCGAAGCAAACCGCGGTTGGCTGGTTCCGGACTACATGGAGGACGACACCGACAGGTTGATTCTCGCCTACCAGTCGTTCCTGATCCAGATGCCCGGCCACAACATACTCGTGGATTGTGCGGTCGGCGAAGATGGCAATTTCCCCGCCCGCCCCGACTGGCACCAAGGGAAATCCGATTGGCTCAACCAACTGGGGCTGGCCGGTCTGGCTCCCGAGGACATCGACATCGTCTTCCTGACCCATTTGCACATGGATCATACCGGCTGGCTGACACGCCGGCACGGCAACGAATGGCGACCGACGTTTGCCAACGCCCGGCACCTTGTGTCGGAGGCCGAACTTGCCTTCTGGACCGCCCGGCACGGCGAGTTTCCCTACATGTCTTCTTCCATTCTGGACTGTGTTGAGCCGGTGCTGCAGGCAGGGCTTGTCGAGACCGTGGCCGCCGGGGATGAGATCGCGCCCGGACTTTACGTTGTGGACCTCGCAGGCCACTCGCCCGGAATGATCGGCCTTGAATTTCGCCCGAACGGGGAGACGCTCGCCGCCTTCAACGCGGATCTCATGCATCATCCGCTGCAAATGACCTCGCCGGGCACGTCGACGCTTTTTTGCGCCGATCCGGCGGCCGCCGCAACGATACGCCGTCGAAAACTTGAAGAGTATTGCCGTGCCGGGACGCTCATATTTTGTGGCCACTTTCCAGGCGAATGCGCGGGCTACGTAGAGAGCCGCTCAGGTGGATATGCTCTAAGACGGGCCTGAAGATCTCATGACTGTTGATAGGAATCAATGTGTTGCCGGGTAGGAAGCTGCCGATAGGGCTCTGTCGCAAACTTTTCGGTTCACCTGCTGAGTTTGATCTGCCAGTCATGTCAATCGGTTGGTCGGTGTAAAGGGAACTGATTTGATGGCGAAGCCCCTCGATGCGATCGAGCTTCGCCATCTCCGCTACTTCGTGGCTGCGGCCGAGCATGGCAGCTTCCGCAAGGCGGGAACTGCCCTCGAACGGTCACCAGCAGCGGTCAGTCGCTGCATCGCTGATCTTGAGGACGAGATCGGGGCATCCCTGTTTCACCGGCACACATGGGGCGTATCTCTGACCTATGCCGGCGAGCGCTTTCTGCGACGCGCGCGCAAGGCCATCAGGGTCATTGGCGAGGGGGCGACTGACGTGGGTTCGGTCGGCCGATCCGAGAACGGACGTGTCCGAATCGGCATCTATTCCTCCATCGCCTCGGGCTTCCTGGCCGAACTGCTGCGCGCCTAGGCCGTCGCAGCGCCACCACCTGCGGGCGGCGCGTCACCGGCCCTGATCCAGCCATCGGGATCGGCCGGGCGGGCAGCGAAGCCGCGTTTGCTGTTGCGCGCCGTCATTCCGCTGCCCTCGCGATGCCCAGCCCTTCGACCTCGGCGGTGAGCGCGGCGATCTCACGGGCGGCAGGAGATTGGCGCTCGATCTCGCAGACGAGCCGCCCGGACTGCGCGGCTTCGGCGAAGACGACGCGCTGGCCGGTGGTGCTGGCGAGCACCGGCCGATCGTGCTCGGCCAGCGTTTCGGCCGTCTCGCGGGCGATGACGGTGCGGGTGCCGCAGCGGTTGAGCGCGAAACGGGCGGCGAGCTGCGGCCGGTAGATGCGGGCTTCCGCAAGGAGGGACAGCATCTCGGCCGAGGCCCAGCCGTCGAACGGCGAAGGCTGCACCGGGATCAGCACCAGATCGGCGGCGAGTAGCGCCGAACGCATGAGCCAGGCGACACGCGGCGGCCCGTCTATGACGATGTGATCGACGGCGCGGGTGAGTTCGGGCGCCTCGCGATGCAGCGTATCACGCGCCAGGCCAACGGTGCCGAAGGCGCGTGGCAGGCCCTCACGCGCGCGCTGCTGCGACCAGTCGAGGGCAGAGCCTTGCGGATCGGCGTCGATCAGGGTGACACGCTTGCCCCGGCTCGCCAGTTCACCGGCGAGATGCAGGGCCAGCGTCGTCTTGCCGACGCCGCCCTTCTGGTTGACGAGCGCGATGATCATCGCCGGCCTCCCGGCGGATCGAGCGGAAGGCGGGGCGCAGGGGGATCGTCGGCGGCCGACGTCCCGTTCTGAGCGGGGCCCGATCGGGATGTCTGCGAGGCGGCAGATTCCCTTTTCTTCCCGGTTATGCTGAGGCTTTTTGCGGTGTCGCGGATGAGGTTTTCCACATCGCGCGCGCGCCCTTCAAGGTTAGACTCTTTGTTAGACTCTAAGTTAAGGGCGCGATTGCCACTTTCTTTTCCGTGCGTTAAACCCGGTTTCGGTTCCTGATAGCACGAGCCTTGGGTTCCCGATAGCACGATAGTCCGGGTTCCTGATAGCACGAGGCCATTCACAGGTTTTCCACAGGGCGCGGCGGGCTCGAAGGCGAGCAGCATGCGTCCGCCGATCTCGGCTTCGAGAAAGAGTGTGTAGCCGGGCAAAGGCTGGCGCCGGATGATGTCGCGCAGCTCGAAGGCGAAGCGCTTGTAGGGCGAGAGGGAACCGGATTTCTGATGCAGATGGCGGAAGTCGAACCGCCATCCATCGCGCTGGCGGCCGCCATGCTTGCGCACCAGGCGATAGAGCCAACGGTCGAGGCCGCCGGTCAGATCGAAATAGGTCCGGTCGATGGTCAGCACGAGCGCATCGTCGAGGACGGCCTGGTAGAACCAGTCCGGCACGATCATCTCGATCCCGTCGGGGCGGCCATTGCGGTCGGTGCGCTCCTGCCATTCGTTGATCCAGGAAAAGCGGTGGCGCCGGCCCTCGGCAGGCTGGCGGATTGAGGTGGAAATCGTGGTCGATTGCAGCCGGTCGAGGGCCGCCTTGAGGCGCTGGTAGTCGCGGGAGCCCGTGCCGCGCCCGACATAGGTGAGGATTTCATAGGGGGTGGCGGCCATCAGCCGCGAGGTGCGAAGCCCGATATCGCGGGCTTCGACAATCTGGCTCGCCGCCCAGATCAGGATGTCGGCATCCCAGATCGTGGCCATGCCGTGATCGGGAACGGCTTCGACCCGGATGGTCACGCTGCCGGCAGCGAAGTCGATCGGCGCGATGCGCTTCGACTTGGCGAGGGAAAAGAAGGGATAGGCCATGATATCCTGCGCGTCTCGTGGCGCGAAGTCGCCGGGAAGCGCCCGGAACAGATCGAGCTGCCCGCGCTCGGAAAGGGATCGACGTCGCGCCGTCATGGATGGAACCGACTGCGCTCAGCGGGCGTAGCGGCCGGGCTGCGGACCGGCGGGCAGCGTCTGGCGTTTGGCCGGCAGGACGGAACCGCGCGGATCGGAGGTCGAGGTAACAGCGCCTCGCGCGGCCCAGGCCTCCAGATCGTCGATGGCATAGACGACGCGGCCGCCGAGCTTGCGATAGGCCGGGCCGGTCCCGTAGGTGCGGTGCTTTTCCAGCGTGCGGGCCGACAGGCTGAGGAAGTCGGCCGCTTCCTTGGTGCGCAGGAAGCGCGGCGGCAGAATGACGGGTTCGTGCGGCATGGAACGGGCCTCCGTGGTGTTGCGGTGGCCGCTGCGGATCAGCGGCGGACAAGGACCACGGTGGCGAAGAAGAAGCGGCGAGGTGCAGGGCGAAGATGGGGGGTATCGAAATCGCCCACCATCGGGCGCGGGATGTTGCGCTATCCTGGGTGGCGATGACGCAGGAGTTTTCGATAGCCGCCAGCGACCATGGCGCGGGCATCGCGCAGGAGCGCCTTGATCGTGTGGCGGGCCGAGGACGCCTGCCATTCCTCGCGGTCGAGACGCTCGGTGTTCAGGATGACCTGCGCGATTTCCTGCTGCGTGGCACCGGCCCTGTACCCATCGAAGGCTCGCAGCATCCGTTGGAGACGTGCGCGTTGCTGCCGGGTCAGGCGCGTGTCGGGCGGGATGGCACGGCCATGCAGGGCCGAGAGGAAGCGGCGGATCGCTTCGATCCGGTCGAAACCGTCGAGACCGAGCGGAACCACGGCGACCGCGATCGCTTCGCCGCTAACAGCGCCGTCGAGGATCTGGAGCGTCTGCCCGTTGCCAAGATCGAAGCGGAAATCGCCGTCGGCGCCGTCTGCTGGAAGGTGAACGCGCCAGATGGCCGGGACGTGACCGAGGCTGTCTTCGAGTACCGGCGGGGCTGGCGCCAACAGGATCGAGCTGGTGTCCTCTTGCGGCATCCAGAGGACAGGGGCGTCAGACGAAGGAGTTTGGGGGTCGACGGGGAAATCGCAACCCCCACCGCTGCCGGATGTGTTCGGTCAGCGGTTCGGGGTCTCCATGGCCAGCAAGCGAGGCTTCAAAATCGGCGTCATAGGCGTCGTTGCGGCGAAGCCATTCCCATGCGAGGTCGGATGCCGTCAGCGCATCCAGATGGTCGTATTCCGCCGAAGAACGCCAGGTCGATGCGTCAGGGGTCATCACTGCCTCCCGAGTCTTTTCCAGGGAATTTGGACGCCTCAGGATTCCCGCTCGGGTTGAGTTCTGGAAGGCAGGTACGGGTTGACAGGTGTTACGCGGCACGCATCACGGTCAGGACTTGCGCTGGCTTTCGCGGACCAGGTCGCGATAGCCCTGTTCGGTCATCCAATGCGCGCGGGCGAGGTGGGCGTCATGGATCGCGCGGCATTGCACGGGATCGCGGTCGGGATCGAGCCCGAACAGAATCCGCACCGCTTCGCGCCAGTCGGCACCGTCGCGCTCGGCATCAAGCAGCCGCATATAGAGCTTCATATGCTCGCGATCATAGGATGTGAGCGTGTCGCCCTGCGGTGGTTTGTCCAGTAACGCCTGAATTGTTTGCCCCATCAGTTTCTCATCGCCGTCGGTAACGGTTTTGTTAACCATCTCCGATGGGAGATGGCTATCCCTTTTGGGCGAGCACGGGCCGTCACGGCGGCCGCGACATCACTGTTGCGCGTTGCTGCCTTCGTGAAGAAGCAGCACACCTTCGCCCTTGTCGGTGGCCAGCAGAACGATCCCGGCGGCTTCAAGCGCGCGGCGAACTTCGTCGCGCGTGGATTCATAGACCTCGAGTCCGTTCTCGGATTCGAGGCGCTTGAGCGCGGTAAGCGATACGCGGGCCTTGTCAGCGAGCGTCTCCTGTGTCCAACCCAGCAACGCACGCGCGGCCCGTGACTGTCGGGCGGTGATCATACATGATCACCTCCCATTCGGACCTGCACGCACTCCAGAACTACGACTATTTTAGTCGCTCTATGGTAGTGTGCCAATCAGTTTCTGCGCGATAACCCCTTATTTCGCGAAATCTTCTTTGAGCTACCCGTATCTGATTCGGTCGCCTGAGGGCTCTGTGCTTTTTCATCAGTCGTGGTGGCCGGTCTGTCCAACCAGGGAGCCTTTTGCGGGAGTGATCAGCGCAACCACGAGAAAGCCCGGCGGCCTGTGCCGCCGGGATCCGGGCGCCCCGCTCAGAACGGGATGTCATCGTCATCGATGAACTTGCCGTCGTCGTTCTCGGTCTGCTTTGCCCGGCTCAAGAAATCGACCGTCTCGGCGATGATCTCGCAGCCGTAGCGGTCAACGCCCGCGGAGTCGGTCCACTTCGAGTAGTGGATGCGGCCGCGAACCAGAACCTTCATGCCCTTCTCGCAATACTGCTGGACCGTCTTGCCGAGGCCGTTGAAGCAGGTGATGCGGTGCCATTCCGTGTCCTGGACCCGATAGCCGTTCTCGTCGCGGACGACGCGGCCTTCCGAGTAGCGGGGGCGCGAGGTGGCCAGGGTGAAGTGGGTGATGCCGGTGCCGCCCTGGGTGGTGCGGGTTTCGGGGGCCTGACCGATGTTGCCGGCGAGGATGACGATGTTCTGCATGGGTATTCTCCGTTGCTTCCTCGGAGGGACCGTCCCTCCGACGAGACCCGGCCAAGGCCGTCGGGAGACTCCCGCAACTGCCGCCCCGCGGCAGCTTGCCCCCAAGGCCCCAGGTGGGGCGGGCAGCCGCGTTCTGCGCGGCAACACGGCTGGGAGCCGCGGGGGTTGCTGGTGGAAACCGAACGGACTTAGGGGATCAGTCAGTCGGAGGGATTGGTGCCTTCAGGAGCGAAACGGAGATGCAAAGCCATTTCCATCGCCATTGCCGGTAACAGCGACCCGTCAGACCCCTGAACCGGAACCGCCCGGCACAGGACCTGTCCACCCGCCTTCTATTCCCGGCCTGTCCGCGCTTGCCGCCGGAAGGCTATGTCATGTGGGATGAGAACGAAGGGGCTATCGGGCTTCCGGGTGCGGCAGGGCTCCGCTCGGGCTTCGACAGCGCAAGGCCCGGTCCCGCAGCGTTGCGAGAACCAGCATTGAAGGTGTTCGTGGCTGCTTCCTGGAGCGATGTGCAGATGCAGCAAGGATTGACCGCCATGACTGTCGGGACATCCCGATGACAGATTTCCACGCCGGGCGAAGCGGGCCGCCAGCGATAGAGGCAAACCCACGATGATATGACCACCTGATTATCGTGCGGACGCCCCAAGCCCGTTGGCGCAGGCCGCCGGGTTTCATGGCGCGTCAGATCGCATCCGCCACCTCAGCGCGAAAGCACCGACTCGCCCAGCGCATTGAGGTTGAGCATCGCGGCAATTCCGATGACCAGACCGCCCGCACCGCAAAGGAACATCAGCCCGATGCCGGGATCAAGCATGTTCTTGGTGACGCCATGGACGAGCGCATATCCCGCGACGACGGCTGGCACAGCGAAGAGAGCGAACGCGGCCAGCCGCAGGACGGGGTTGCGGGCAAAGCCGACGACGACGATCACCAGAGCGATGGAAAGCAGGGCGGCGGCGGCCGCAGCCATACCGGACAGCAGAACGCCAGCCCCGGCGCCCCAAGCATATTGGGCGGCAGAAATGGCGACCATCACCGGCAAGGCATAGATCGCGAGATTGTAGGCGAAGACGCACATCATGATGGTGAGCAAGATGGCGAGCAGGATCAGGGTCATGGGAGCCTCCACATGAAAGGTTGGAGATCACGTCAGGCTGCCGGAAGATACGCTCCGCCTGCGACTATGCTGCTTCGCCGGTTCTTCAAGGATGCTCCATCAAATGCCCGGCGTCGTTTTCTGTCAAGGTTCGGCGGCAGCAAGCCGCCAGACGGCGGCGCTTACGCGCCACCGTCGAACTTCATGACCGGGATACCGAGCTTGCGGGCCTTGTCGGCGAGGTTCTCCTGAATCCCGGTGCCGGGGAAGACAAGGACGCCGACCGGCAGCACGTCCAGCATGGCATCGTTACGCTTGAAGGGCGCGGCTTTGGCGTGTTTCGTCCAGTCGGGCCGGAAGGCCACCTGCGGCACCTTGCGATGATCGGCCCAGCGGGAGGCGATCAGTTCCGCCCCCTTCGGCGAGCCGCCGTGCAGCAGCACCATGTCGGGGTGCTTGGCATGGACCTGGTCGAGCCTCGCCCAGATCAGCCGGTGGTCGTTGAAGTCCGCGCCGCCGGTCACGGCCACCTTCGGCCCGGCGGGCAGCATCACCTCGGTCTCGGCCCGGCGTTTCGCGGCAAGGAAGTCGCGGCTGTCGATCATCGCGGCGGTCAGATGGCGATGGTTGACCATCGAGCCGGAACGCGGCCGCCAGGCGCTGCCGGTGTGGTGCTCGAAAGCCTCGGCGGCGAGGTCGCGGAAGAGTTCCATGCTGGCACGCCGCTCGATCAGGGTCTGCCCCTCGGCCGTGAGGCGTTCGAGTTCGACCGACTTCACCTCGCTGCCGTCCTGTTCCCGCTGCATCCGGCGCTGCGCCTGCTCGTTGTCGTCGAGATCGCGGTCCACCCGGCGGGTGGCGCGATGGAAGAGATTGACGGTCCCCCAGAGCAGCTCTTCGAGATCGGGCTCGAGACGGGTGCCACTGAGCGTCGCGACAAGGGCGTCGAAGATGTCGGTGACGGCACCGGCGACGGTATTGCCCTCAGGCAGCGGCCTCGGATCGGGTTCGTCCTGGAACGGATGCCAGCCGTAGAGCTGGAGTTCGGAGAGGGCGTGATCGGTCTGGGAGGAGGTGTGGACCGGCTCGGGTCCTGCATATTCGGTTTCGTTTTCCATCGGTTGCGTCCTTCGTCTGGAGACCGCGCCCATCGCGGCCTTCGCAGGCGTCGAAGCGCACGGGCGGGACGGGTTGGCAGCCCTCGCCCGCCCCGCGAGGGCCTCGATGGCCGGGTGCGGCTAATTTGCCTTTCGCGATGCAAAGGCGGCGCAGCCGCCGGCGGAAATTAGCCGGACGCGGGCATTGCCTGCCCGTCCCGTTTGTGCGCCGATCGCCCTCTCCGAAGGCCGTGGGTGCGGGACTCTCCAACGATGGATGCACCTGCCGATGGCCAGAGAGCGAAACCGGCAGGGGGCGAAGCCGGACCGCACCTCCGGAACCGATCACGCCCTCACCCCTCCATGAAACGGCGGACGTCTTCGGGATGAAGCTGATCCTTCAGGGCCGCCCGGAGGGCATCGGCGCCGTGGCGTCGCAGATCGTCGTTGAAATCGCCCTCGCTCGGCGTGAGCGATATCGCCTCGATCCCGACGCTCGCTGCTCTAGCGGCGAGACTGTCTCTGGCACCGTCCCCGGCAGGGTCGCGATCCCTGACGACATAGAGCCGGCGCAGGTTCAGCGGAAACAGGATGGAAGCGAGGTGAGCGGCCGAAAGCGCCGCCAGCATCGGCATGCGGGGCAGAACCTGGCGAGGCGACAGCACGGTCTCGATGCCCTCGCCGGCGGCGAGCACATCACCGGCAGTGCCGAAGCGGACGCCATGACCGAGAAGATCACCCATCGCCCGCCGCGGTGTCTCGACAGCCGCCTTGCCGGACCCGTCCGGGGCGAGCCAGGTGCGATGCGCGCCGGTCTGGTGGCCGTGGAGATCGGTGACGGCGGCAACGAATGCCGGCCTGATCTCAGTGGGCGAATGCCCGTCAGGTCTATAGTAGCACCGGGGATGGTAACGCAGCGCGGCGATGCCCGAGAGGGAGGTGATCGCCCGCCCGTTGAGGTAGATCTCCGCAAGGGTGCCGCTGATCGGCTGTGCCATGGTGAAGAGGCGGCGCGACGCTTCAGGCGAACCGGGCGCGCTGCTGGATGTGCTGCCGGTCGGCATCTTCGTCTTCTCTGGTTCGGGATGCGGGAGGGCGAGAAAACGGCGCGCTTCCTCGGCCACGTCCTTGAAGTCGACAAGGCCAAGCGCCTCGCGGATGACGTCGAGCAGATCGCCATGCTCCCCGGTCGATGCGTCAGTCCATTTCCCTGCCGCGCCCTTGCCCGAGGCAGGGCCGGTAAGACGGACGAACATGGAGCGCCCTGGCGTATTCTGCACGTCGCCGACCAGCCAGTATCGCCCAGCGCGGTGGCCGGACGACAGATAGTGGCGGCACACCGCCTCGGCCTCTCGGCCGAGACGGGTCGCCAGTTCGGATGCGTCGTGCCGGAGCATCAGGCAGCCTCCCGCTCGCCGATGCGTTCGACCGGCCAGCGGTCGAAGAGCTTGGCCAACACGGCGGGTCCGCTGGCATCGACCGGCACGAACATGCGCAGCTTCCAGGAAATGATCTCGTGGAAGAGGCCATAGGCCGTCAGCCGTTGGCGCATGGTGTCGGTGAAGCCGGAAAGCTCGATGCGGTTCACCCCCATGACGCGGACCCGGCGAAGCTGGAGGCCCTCGGCGAGATCGAGGATCGTGCGGCCCTCCATCAGCGCCGCGAAGGCGTCGTCGGGGGTGACCGATCCGATGCCGGTCGTGGTCGCGTTCGCGGCCCAGGCCGGGGAGACCTTGCGGCCGATGATGCGCTCGCCCGCGTCAGACTGGAGCCGATAGACGCGGGTGGAGTCGTTCGGCAGCCGCTTCCAGATCGGCAGCAGCAACCCCGTCACCATATGCAGTGTGCTGTCCGCAAACTCCGGCACCTCCGCGACTTCGGCTTCCCAGGCCGATGCGAAGACCTTCCGGTCGGCATCGACCCAATAGGTCTCGCCCATCATCCTGACCGGGACGTTATGGGCCTCCATCGGCCGGATCAGGCGGACGCGGCGCTCGATCTCGCCATCGTCCAGCATGACGCTGGTGGTCGGAATCTGCATCGCCGCTCGGCCCGACCGCTCGTTGATCAGCAGCTTCGCGCGCGGATCGTCGAGTTCGGCAAGGGCGGCGTCGAGCGTTACCGGGTGGTTGCGCCTGCGCTCGGTGATGGTGAGCAGGCTGGTCTCGGCCCCGGTGCGGGGATGCGTGTAGATCACTTGCCGATCCGTCACCACGAAGCTCTCGGCGCGCAGGGTTTCCAGCCCGGCGTCATAGGTGCCGGAGGCGATGGCGCCCTCGATCCGCGCGGTCAGAAGCTGCTCGAAGGCGGTGAAGAGCACGCCCTGAAGCTCGATGGTCAGCGCCAGCAGCCGGTTGAGGAAAGTGGTGATGGCGGGCAGATCATCCTTGATACCGTTCGAGTCCATCAGCTTCAATCCGGTGGCGGCCTCGAACCGCTCAAGACTGCAACCCTCGACCTTGCCGCGCACCAGCAGGAGATAGAGCTGGCGCAGCGCATCGCGCGCATAGTGCGATTCCAGATTGTCCTCGGGCCGGAACAGGCCCTGGCCGCCGGTCTGCCGCTGGCCGCGCGTGATCGCGCCCAGCGTGTCGAGGCGGCGGGCAATGGTCGAGAGGAACCGCTTCTCGGCCTTCACATTGGTCGAGATCGGCCGGAACAGCGGCGGCTGCGCCTGGTTGGTGCGATGGGTGCGCCCGAGCCCCTGGATGGCCGCATCGGCCTTCCAGCCCGCTTCGAGCAGGTAGTGGACTCGCAGCCGGGTGTTCTTCGCCGACAGTTCGGCGTGATACGACCGGCCCGTGCCGCCCGCATCGGAAAAGACCAGCACACGCTTGGCATCGTCCATGAACGCCTGTGTCTCGGCCAGATTGGCCGACCCCGCGCGGTTCTCCACGACAAGCCGGTCGATGGTGACGCCATTGCCGGGTTTGCGGACGATGCGGCGCGACCGGCCCGTCACCTCGGCCACCGTATCGGTCCCGAAATGCTGGATGATCTGGTCGAGCGCGCCGGGAACCGGCGGCAGGCTCGCAAGGCTCGCGATCATCTCGTCGCGCCGGGCCACGGCCTCGCGGCTCTCGACCGGCTGGCCGTCGCGATAGACCGGGCGCGAGGACAGGTTGCCCTCCGAATCTGTGAACGGCTCGTAGAGCTGGACCGGGAAGGAATGGGCGAGGTAGTCTAGGACATAATATGCCGCGTCACCGTTATGCGGAGTTCTGGGTTTCAAGCTGTTGTTCTGGTGATTCATTTTCGGGTTTCCGCTTTGGATAATCATGATGCCTCTGCTCTTAACCGCAGAAGGACATCCCCCATGAACTCCCCCTCGAACTCTCCGGTTGGCGGCCATGCCGCAGCGGAAGACCTGCTTACGCCTGCCGCTTTCGCGCTTTATGCTGGACGGGGCGGAAAGGTCTGGGTGGAAATCGCAGGTGGCGGACAGAAGCGACATTGAGGCGGAGTTGGCGCGGGTTCGAGCCCGTCTGGCCGATCTGGATGTCGAACGAACGCAGCTTCAGCGCGACGTTGCAGCGCTAGAGGCTCGTCTCGCTGCAGAGCACGTGCCGGCAGTGAGACAATCCTCATTCGAGAACGCCCCGGTTACGAATGCTTCTCCGTCGCACCAAAAGGTCGAGCTGTTCCGTCGCCTGTTCGCCGGTCGGCCTGACGTGTTTCCGGTGCGATGGGAAAACAGGAGGACCGGTCGCTCAGGATATTCGCCCGCTTGCGCCAACGAATGGGTGAAGGGCATCTGCGGCAAGCCAAAGGTCAAATGCGGCGAATGCCCCCATCAGAAGTTCATGCCGCCGGATGAAGGCGTCATTGAAAGACACCTGCGCGGCGAAGATGGTCGGGGCGGCGACTTTGTCGCTGGCGTCTATCCGCTGCTGCCCGGCGATACATGCTGCTTCCTCGCGGCAGATTTTGACAAGGCGTCCTGGGCCGAGGACGCCAATGCGCTGCTCGAAACCTGTCGGGTGAGGGGCGTGCCTGCAGCGCTGGAGCGGTCGAGATCCGGGAACGGCGGCCATGTCTGGATCTTCTTCTCCGAACCGGTCTCCGCTCGTCTGGCGCGCCAGCTTGGATCCGTCCTGATCACGGAAACGATGGAGCGGCGGCCTGAAATCGGCTTCGCGTCCTATGACCGGCTGTTTCCAAATCAGGATATCATGCCGCTCGGCGGCTTCGGCAACCTGATCGCGCTGCCGCTCCAGAACACCGCACGCAAGGTGGGCAACAGCGTCTTTATCGATGCTGGCCTGCGGACATATGACGATCAGTGGGCCTATTTGTCTTCCCTGCCGAGAATGACGATGGCGGCGGTGACAGAACTGGTTGAAGCGGCGGAGCTTTCCGGGCGGGTGCTGGGTGTACGTATGCCGGTGGAAGACGAACAGGCTGACGAGCCATGGAAAATGCCGCCCTCGCGCCGCACTACACCGGCCCGACTGGATGCACCCATCCCGCAGAACATCAAGGTGACGGTTGCCGATCAGATTTACATCGACCGGTCCGACCTTCCATCGGCCATGATTGCCAAACTGGTACGATTGGCCGCGTTCCAGAATCCCGAATTCTACCGCGCACAAGCGATGCGGTTGCCGACATTCGGGAAGCCGCGCATTGTGTCCTGCGCAGAATTGCATCCCCGGCACGTCGCGTTGCCGCGTGGCTGCTTTGACGAGGTGGCCGGGTTCCTCTCCGATCACGGTGCGAAAGTCGACCTGAGGGATTTGCGTGAGGAAGGCACCGCATTACCGGAGACTGTGCGGTTCCGCGGTGATCTCCGCCAGCAGCAGTCGCGGGCGTTTGATGCATTGGCCGAACACGATACCGGCGTGCTCGCCGCCACCACCGCCTTCGGCAAGACGGTCGTGGCCTCGGCGCTGATCGCACATCGTGCCCGCAACACGCTGGTTCTGGTGCACCGCCGGGAATTGCTGAGTCAGTGGGTCGAACGGCTTGGTTCGTTCCTGCAGATCGATCCCAAGCTGATCGGCACAATCGGTGCCGGAAAACGCAAACCTACCGCTGTGATCGATGTGGCGCTAATCCAGAGCCTCGTTCGCAAGGGTGAAGTTGACGACGTGGTTGCCGATTACGGCCATCTTGTCGTCGATGAATGCCATCACCTGTCCGCAGCAAGCTTCGAACTCGTCGCCCGCAGGTCGAAGGCGCGGTATGTCGCCGGATTGTCGGCGACTGTCGCCCGAAAGGACGGGCATCATCCGATCATCTTCATGCAATGCGGTCCGGTGCGCCATCAGGTGAGTGCCAAATCGCAGGCTGCAGAAAGTGGCCTTCCCCATCGGGCGCGGGAACGTCACACGAGATTCCGGTTGCCGGAGGCGCTCGCCATGGCCGAGCGCCCGTCCATGCCTGCAATCTATGCGGCGCTGGCGGAGAATGAGGCCCGAAATGATCTGATCTTCGATGACGTGCTGAAATCGCTGGAGGCCAAGCGCTCACCGATCGTCCTGACCGAGCGAAAGGATCATCTCGACTATCTCCAGCAGCGGTTCTCCAGGTTCGCCAGGAACATCGTTGTGCTCCGTGGCGGCATGTCGGCAAAAGACCGGAAGGCGGCGCATGCGGCGTTGAGGGTTACCGATGATGAAGAACGGCTGATCCTCGCGACAGGGCGCTATATCGGTGAGGGCTTCGATGATGCGCGGCTCGACACCCTGTTCCTGACGATGCCGATCGCCTGGAAGGGCACGCTGGCGCAATATGTCGGCAGATTGCACCGGCGACATGACGGCAAGAAGGACATTCTGGTTGTCGACTATGTCGACAGTTCCGTTCCGGTCCTCGCCAGAATGGCTGCCAAAAGAAGAACCGGTTACCGGGTTCTCGGCTATGTCATGGAATAGCGCCCCGCAGAAAGCGGGACGCCATTTATTGCCCGAGCGTTCAGGAACGTTGCGCAGCGACGGCCAGGATCTGCATCAGCTTGTCCGAGGGCTCCCGAAACTTGCCGGGTTTGATAAGAGGTGCGTGATGCGCCTCCAGCAGCGCAAGCTTCTCGGTCGGATCCGCGCGCAGATACATCTCGGTCGTCTGGATGCTGGAATGGCCAAGCCAGAGCGCGACCTTGCGGATATCGCCGGTGGCCTGCAGGGTGTGCATGGCGCAGCTGTGCCGCAGCACATGTGGGGTCACATGTTTTGCGGCAATCGACGGCGTCGAGCGTTCGGCCGTCGCCACATGCTGCTTGAGCCGGTACGCAAATCCGTCCCGCGTCATTCGTCGCCCGTCGCGGTTCAGAAACAGTTCCGGGCCGACTTGGCCAGGCCGGATTGCCAGCCATGCGCGAATGGCGCTTTGGGTCTCTTTCCAGAGCGGCAGCACACGCTCGCGCCGCCCTTTGCCCAGTATCCGCACGCTGGAAAACGACCCGTCGGGAAAGTCGTCCATCCGCACAGCCAGAAGTTCGGAGGCTCTCAACCCTGCGGCATAGGCCAGATGCAGCATGGCTCGGTCCCGCAATCCGCCCCGCGTGTAGCGGTTCGGTGCGGCAAGCAAGGCGCTGACTTCTTCCTTGGTAAGATAGTCGATCAGCTTGGCGTCTGTTCGCTTGGTCGGCATGGCACGGATCATCATCGCCTGCTCAAGGCAGGCCGGATGGCGATGTTCGACGAAACGGAAAAAAGATTTGATCGCCGCCAGTCGCGCATTGCGGGAACGGACGGAATTGGCACGTCCCTCTTCGATATGTTCGAGGAACGCCCTGACCATCTGAACGTCAACGTCTTCGATGAACAGCTCCGATGGGCTTCGCTTGAGCCGCCCGGCGACAAACCGCAGCAAGAGGGTGAACGCGCGGGCATAGGCAGCGATGGTATGTCGGCTAGCGCCGCATTCATCGGGAAGATGGGTTTGCAGGAAGGCTGAAAGGTCGGGGGCGAGCGGGGTCATGCCGCACCTCCGATCCAGATCTCCTCGGCGGTCGCCGCAATCATCTTCAGAAGAACCGGTGTAGCCTCAAGGTACCAATAGGTGTTGGCGATATCGACATGGCCAAGGTAGGTGCTCAGAGCCTTCATGTGCCGCAACACTGCCTGCGGGTTGTTCCCACAGGCCTCAAGGGATCGCACGGCGAAGGTGTGGCGCAGATCGTGCAGCCTGGGACCGGGGCCTGTCGGATCGCGATAGCCAAGCTTGCGCACGATCCGCACGAAAACAACATGGACCCTCGTCGCCGTCGGGGGACGGCCATGGCCCAGAACGAAAAGCGCATCGCCTGCTTTGTGCACGCCATTGCGGGCTTCAAGATACTGATCCAGCGCCGCGCGGGTCGAGACGTGAATGGGCACGAGACGGGTTTTGCCGAACTTGCCCTTGCGGATCATGAGGCCGTCTTCCGTCAGATCGCCGCGCTGCAGGGACAATGCCTCCGAAATCCGCAAGCCCGTTGAAGCGAGCAGCCCGAACAGGTTCTGGTAAGTCAGCGGGCTGATCGGCGACAGACCGGGCACCAGAAGCGCTTCCTGCATGATCCGACTGATCTGGTCCTGCGTCAGAATATGCGGAGCCGGTCGCCGCCGCCGTGAACGGCCAAGCAAGCCCATCGCCGGAATCTCGTGTCGTGCATCTTCTGCGTGCAGGAACACCGCCAGCGCGCGGGCACGATCGAACCGGGCCTGCGCGGCGTCCGGCGTTGCAGCTCCGCCGGCCCATTCCAGGATCAGCGCTGCCGTCAGATGCGTGATGGATCGTTCCTCAGCAAAATCCGCGAAGGCGCGCAAGGATATCTCCTGCGCGGCGAACTTCTTCCCAAGAGCGCGATTGAGTTGGACGAAGCGGTCGACATGGTGATGCATCATGACGCGCACCCCGGCCATGGCTGAGCCACTTCCGCCAACATCCCGACATCGACCTTGGCATAGATCGCGGTGGTATCGCGCGAGTTGTGGCGCAGCGCGACACCGATCTGGTCAAGATCCGCGCCGCCGCGCAACCATGCGGATGCCAGCGAATGGCGAAAGACATGCGAACCGGTCGGCAAACCGGAGAAGCCTCCCCGGCTCAGGACACGGGAAACGATCCCGGCGATCTCGGCGGCGGATCGCAGCGGGGTGAAAGGGGCCTGGGTTCGGAGAAAAACCCTGTCCGTGGCGATCACCGGGCGCGCGTCCTCAATATAGGACAGTAGCGCATCGCCTGCATCCTGTGGCAACGGCATCATTACGCCGCGTCTGCCCTTGCCGTGCAATCGCAACCGGCTCGCGCGCCAGTCGATATCGGACAGACGCAACTGCCAGATATCCCCCGCACGCAGGGCCAGCCGGGCGAGGAGGAGGAGAATCGCGCGATCCCGTATCTCGACCGGCGTATCGGTGCGACACGAGGCTATGATCTCTTCAATCTTCGCGGTTGGGATCGTGCGCGGGACCGTAGAAAATCTGCGCCTCATGGCAGGTGGCACGGCATGAAGGAGCGACGGGGCGCATTCACCTTGAATGATGGTGAAGCGCAGGAAGGAGCGCAGCACGGTGACCGTCATGCGCACGGATGATCTGGAGCGTTCTTCGCCCTGATCCAAGACGATTGATCGAATGGACGCCGCGTTGTAATCCTTCGGGGTTTTGCCAAGTCGATCCAGCCAACGACCAGCTTCGTTCAAGTAACGCCGTAGTGTCTCGGGTGTGACCCCACGTTCGCGGCACAGCCATCCCGAGAACTCGGCCAGGCGCGGATCGCAGGCGATAATGCGGTCGGGCGCTTCGGCGGGGATCACACGCTGATCCCGCAGGAACCTGACAAAAGCACGGGCACCACGGCAGCGGTCCTTGGTGCCTGATGGTGACGAGCCGTCCGCCCGGCGCAAGGCGCGCCAGCGCCGAGGCGACATGGCGGAAGGCGGCATCAGCCATGCGGCCCTCGACATTGGCCATGACCGAGAAGGGCGGATTCATCAGCACCACCGTCGGGACAAGGCCGGGATCGAGATGATCATCGATCTGGGCGGCGTCGAAGCGGGTGACGGAAAGGGCCGGAAAGAGGGACGACAAGAGGCCAGCGCGCATCTCGGCGAGTTCGTTGAGCAGCAAGGAGCCGCCGGCGATCTCGGCCAGGATGGCGAGGAGCCCGGTCCCGGCCGAAGGTTCCAGCACCCGGTCGGCGGGGGTGATCGCCACCGCCGTGACCGCCGCGAAACCGAGCGGGATCGGGGTGGAGAACTGCTGGAAGGTCTGCGCTTCTTCCGAGCGGCGCGTATGCGTCGGCAGAAGCCCGGCAATCTTGCCGAGCTGCGGCAGGACTGCCGTGGGGGAACCGGCTTTACGGAAAAGCACGTTCCCGTATTTGCGCAGGAAGAGCACGGTCGCCGCCTCGCAGGCATCGTAGGCGGTCTTCCAGGTCCATGCGCCGGAGGCATCGGAAGCGCCGAAACCCGCTTCCATCGCGCCGCGCAGCCTGATGGCATCGACACGCTGACCGTGCTCCAGATGCGGCAGGAGCAGGCCGGCGGCGGTGAAGATGTGCGTTGCGGTCTCGGCGTCCTGGTCGAGCGAAAGCGCCTCGGCGGGCTGTGCCGCCGCAGATGCGGAAATCATGGTCATCGGGGGTTCCTCGGGAGAGCGGGACAGGATCGAGCCCGCGCGGCGCTCTCTCTCGACCGCACAGGCTCCAATCCCTTCCGGCCGCTCTCTCCCTCTCAATCCGTGGCGAGAGCAGGCATGAAACTAGCGCCCGGCCGTCAGGCGGGGCGCTTGTCAGGATCAGCCAAAGCGGCGACCGTTCTCGGTGAAGGTGTATTCGTTGGCGGTGATGGTCTCATCCACCGCCTCATCCGAGGTCAGGTAGTCGTATTCGCGTTCGAGCTGGCGATAGAGCCAGCGGGCGAGATTGCGCAGCGTCTCGATGACGGTTTGCTCGGCATCGGCGGTCATGTCCTGCCAGGTCGGACTGTCGCGCTCGACCGAGATCACCATGCAATACTCGTGGTGGTAATGGCCGCGATGCGTAGCCTCGGCGCGAAGCTGGTAGAAATTGCGCCGCTGGACGCTCTGAAGGGCATCGGCGATGCCATGCAGAATCCTGTCCTGTGGCGCATAGGACCGGATCTCGGTCGTGGCGTTTCTCCGGTAGGAATAATAGCCCTCGAAGCAAGCCATCGCCTTGCGACGAGAAACCCGAGAAGAAGATGCGCGGTTCCTGACGCGAGCCGCCGCCCATAAGGCGCACGGTGCGGGTCTTGAAGCGGATGCCGAGGATTTCCGCGATGCGCTGGAAATCCTCATAAACGGCATCATACCACTCATAGTCGAACCCGCCGTCGCGATACCAGGCGCGGGCCTTGTCCTTCGCCGTGTCGGAAAGCTCGTCGAGCCGATAGACCGTGGTTTCGATGATCTCAGGCATAGGGGTCGCCTCCGTCCAGGACGATCTCCAGCCAACTGCCGCTGAAGATCCAGTCCACGGTCTCGCCGGTGGCGAGATCGAGAACATGCGCGCCGCCGCCGAAAGCGTTCACCCGCGCCTGTGAGCAGGTGGTTGCGTATTGGAATCCCCATAATCCGGTCAGGCCGAACGCAACGGCGCAGCGTTTGACGAACTGGATGACATGCTCGGGATCGCCGGTTTCGTCGTCGCGCATCCAGAGCTGCGTGCCGCCATGCTCGGGCTGGATGGACAAAAGGAAACCCTCGGACGGAGGGTCTTCGGCGGCGTTTTGCTCGGACAGCGCATTGTAGAGGTCGAGCGCGCGGGCCGCGTTCTCGGGCGTGCCCACATTGAGCAGGCAGGAGAAATGGGTGAAATAGTTGGCCATGTCAGGCTCCTGAAACGAGAAAACCCGGCGCAAGGCCGGGCAAAGTGGATAGGAAAGTTGCAGAGGAATCAGGCGGCTTGCGGCAGCCGCAGAAGTTCTGCGGCGGTCTCGCGCCAGAAAGGATCGACCAGCCGGGCCTCGAGCAGGCTGGCCCGGTAGCGGTGATCGCGGGCGGATGCCGCATCGCCGCGCCCGGATGCCGCGAAGGCCACGCCGCGCAGCCGGCTGGCGTCGGTGACGACCCGGCGGGCCTCGGCATCGGACGCGACAGGTTGCTGCCAGAGGACGATCCTGGCCCGGACCTCTCCGGCGAGAACCAGGCCCTTGTCACTGTCCTGAATGGCCATGATGCGCGGGCGGAAACGCAGCGTATCGTCCAAGCTGAGGCGGACGTCGCAGCGCGCGACGCGCTGGCTGGCGACGGTCATGGCGTCTTCCGGGGATAGGCACTCGCCGATGACGACCGAGCAGTCGAAACCGTCGGCATCACCGAGACCATAGTAACGGGCGGTGCCAATGCAGGAGATGTGCAGGGGCAGCCTCTGGGCGCGGTGCAGCCGGGGCAGCACATCGCGCGCGACGATTTCGCCGATGGGAGCGAACGTAGTTTGGCGGGATAGGGTCATGGGGAATACTCCGCGACGGATGGCGGAAGCCTCTCTCCCGCCTGCAACCCGTCACGGCCAATCCGGCCCGCACTCTCACTCTCCTTCTGTGGCGGTGGATCAGCACCACGGTTCCCGGCGTCCGGTCCAGGTTCGAGCCAGCCCTTCGCCGACGAGAATATCGCCGACATCGTGGCCTTCGACGCGGATCGCCGCCAGGGTCCGGCCATAGCGGTCTGTGCCCTGACGCAGGATTTCAACGCGCCGCCCATGCAGGAGGTCGGCGAGCCTGATCTTCGCTTGCAGCGCGAGATCGGATTCAGAGGCGCATTGCCCCTCGATCTCGGGGGCATCGATGTTGAAGATCCGAACCGCTTCCACTTGCTGCGTTGTGCCCAGGCGAATGGAGTCTCCGTCCCAGATCCGGATTTCGGCCGGTTCGCAGGATGCCGTGCAGAGCAGAACGGAAACGACAAAATGGCTGAGCATGGCGAATGGCTTTCATCTTGAAGGAGCGAAATCGGTGTGATCGCCGCCGGTTTTTTCCGATGCGAGCCGAGGTCGCAATGCGGACCGGCACGCAAGCGGCAATCGGCGGCGATTGACGGGAAGAAGGCCCGGCTGCGCCTGGGCACGGGGGGCCGTCCGGGGGAGGCGCTTTCGCGCCTCAGCTCCATGGATCGAGTTCTAGCTCCACCATATCCTCGTCGCCGTCGAACTCGGCGGCAGGGCAAGCGCCGTGGGTTCCGTCCCCGGCCTGAAACACGACGATCTCGACCATCAGGGTGGTGGCGAGGCTGGCGGCGAAGGCGGTGGCATCTGCATAGGACATGGGTTCCGGCTCCTGTCTTTGGAGGCGGGGGACCATCCCCCGCGCGACAGGCGCCCGAAGTGTCTGACCGGATCTGCAATCACCCTCGTGCGTTCGGGCATGTGTCCCGAATCCGCGAGGGCGGCATGCTTGCGTAAGCCGACCCCTCGTGGGTTGATTGACGAAGAGACGGAAGGACCAAGGTTTGCGAATGGAAACGGGGGNTCGTGCGTTCGGGCATGTGTCCCGAATCCGCGAGGGCGGCATGCTTGCGTAAGCCGACCCCTCGTGGGTTGATTGACGAAGAGACGGAAGGACCAAGGTTTGCGAATGGAAACGGGGGTGGTGCTTCGCATCTGACAGGATGCCGGAGACCGTCGCGGATGCCTCGCCGCGCCAGCCTTACCGCCATGCAGGTATCAGGATCGTGTTTCAGGCCGGGGGCGGAACAGAAGTGCCCGCCGAACGCGATGGCGGCCTCATGGTCGATGATGCGACGATCGCCGTGATGGCGCGCGCCGGCTAGTGACGGTCCTGGTGACCGCCCTGGATGTTGAGCCGCTCGCATAATGTGTCGATCGCGTCTGGATCGAGTCCGGGATGCGCGCCGCCATTGGTGAGGATGTCCCGAAGCAATGGCGCGAGACTGTCGGTCTCGATGGCCCGCTGTAACAGCCGGAGGCCGGTGAGAACGGCATCGCGCTCGGGGGCCGTAGCGGCGAGTGACAGATGTTCTTGTGCATCCTCGCCACGATCCGGCCGGGGATCGCCGTCCCGTCCCTGCGGATCGGGACCACGCGCACCGGCGAGGATCGCCTCGCCAAGCCCCACGGCCTGTTTCGCGCGCTCGACCCATTCTTCCGAAGAGGCGCGGCCGGCGCGCAGATCGGCAAGCATCATCTTGAGAAGCCCGAGCAGGGTCTCGAAATGCCCGGCCTTGCGCTGAACCGTCTCCTCGAACTGCGCGGGAACCGGGAGCGCGGAACCGGACCAGGCGGCATCCGCACCGTCCCAGATGCCGATGACAAAGGTTTCCTCGGCGCTATCGTGATCGAGCGATCCAGCCGCCCATTCTTCGTCCTCGACGGCCAGGCGGCAGGCTTGCGCGACCGTTGCGGCCCGGTAGGTGCGACGTCGGTAGACCGGCAGGTGATACATGGTTTCGATGGTATAGTCGGGCATATCGGCCTCCTGAAACGATGAAGCCCGGCGCGATGGCCGGGCGGGACGATGTGAGCGATGGGAAAGACGCGCCCCGCTGCATGGCAGAGCGCGGATGGCGGTCAGTCGATGGCCGCGAAGATCGCCCGCGCCTCGGGGTGACGGGTCGAATAGTCGTAGAGCCGATGATAGCCGTCGACGAGGCGGTCGGACTCGTAGCGGAACGACAGGTGGGAGAAGGTAGAGAGCGTGGCGATGATCCCGGCGGCCTCGGCCGAAACCTCACCACTATATTCGGTGATCTGGCTGTCGATCCGGAAACGCGGCCGGGAGGTCGGCGCCATGAACAGCGGCTGGCCCGCATATTCGTAGAAGTTCCAGAAGCCGCCGCCGTAGTCGCTCGGGCTGAGACGTTCCATGAAGCTGTAGACGGCGTTCTCGGCGACGATCAGCAGCGGAAGCCCGAAAAGGGAGGGCAGAAACCGCTCGCGGTCATCCTCGGGCACGATCGACGCGGTATGATGATCGGTTGTGGGCATTGTCATGGTCTGGGTCTCCTGAGAGCGGAAGGGGACAATGAGGCCGGATGCCGCTCTCTTCACCTGTCCGGACCTCGCCCGACCCCTTCCGTCCTCTGTCTCTCACGCCTCCCAGAGCCCATCGGCGATTTCGCGCGCGATCATGGCGCGGGCCTTCATCATCACATCGTCGCCGAAGGTGTCGATATGGCCGTAGAACCGTGCTCGGGCGCCATGCGCGTGCCAGTCAGCGTAGCGGCAATATTCACGGGCATCGAGCCGGAAGGCGCGCATGTCCTCGGCCCAATGCGGTTTCGGTTCCACGACGACGGTGACGCCGCCCCGCGTTTCCTGCCACGGAAGCGACCGCTCTGCAGGCGGATTGTTGCGGCGATCATCGGCAAAGATCTTGTCGACGGTCATCATGTCGTGCCTCCGTCCTCGGTTTCCGGAACGGAGTTTGCCGGATCGGCGGACTCGTGACGGCTGCCTTCGATCTCACAAATCATTGTCGAAAAGAACTCGTCGCGCTCCAACATCCGCTCGAAATATTCCGCGCCGATCTCATCCTCGGGCGGTGGATCGTCATCGAACTCGTGGTGCCACCATTCTCTGGCGATGCGGGTGCGCCATGCCTGGGCTTGGGCCGCGTCGAGGAAGACACGAACATTCGTGCCATGACGATGCTCATAGATAGTGACATGGACGGTTTGCGGAACGGGGCGGCAGCGGGTGTGATAGGAAATGGACAGCATGGTCATTGTCTCCTGAAACAAAACGGCCCGCCGTCCTGCGACGGCGGGCCAAATGGATGTCGAAAGCAGGCGTCACGCGGCGGCACGACCCTCGATCGCGGCCGCGCTCACCTCATCGGCGGTGATCTCCTCGAGACGGGCGCGGCTGTATCCTTTGCTGGCCAGCCAGAGCTCGGCCGCCTCGCGATCCTCGGCGAGGTGCAGCAGCTCGACATTCTCGCCGACGTCTTGCAGGACGCGGACCTGACCGATCTTGGGGCGCTCGATCACCCGGAAGCTCAGATCGCTGTCGATGCCGTAACTGCGCATGACGGTGATCAGGATAATGCCGCCTTCGCCGAAATCGCCCTCATGCAGGGTGAAGGACGGCGGGGTCGTATAGGTCGGACGCTCGCGGCCCGGCTCCTTGCGAACGAGACGGCCGACGCCATTGCGGGATTTCCACGCGGCCAGCTTTTTGGTGAAGCGCGCGGGCGGCTTGGGCTGGCCGTCGCTATAGGCGACGAGCGAGCCGAGCGGCGCGATGTCGAAGATGAGGGAAGCGGACATGGTTCTGGTCTCCTGAAACGAAAACGGCCCGGCGGAATGCCGGGCCTTGAGGTGGAAGGGATGGAAGGCGGGGCGACCGAAGCCGCCCCACGCGGGGGCTGTCACTCGGCAGCTGCGAGAGCCACCGGATCGTCGGCGGTCTCGGCCACGTCCTCGTTGTCGTCACCGGCGAGGAAGGCCGGCAGCGCAGCGGCGTCGTCATCCGAGTCGGTCGCGCCATCCAACGCCTGCGTCTCCAAGGTGGGGCGCAGCGGTTCCGGCAGCCAGCCGGTTTCGGCCAGCAGGCGCTCGGCCTCTTTCGCCATGTCGCGCTTCTTCAGGTGGTCGATGAGCTGGGCCGCCCTTTCGCCGACGCCTTCGCGCACCGCCTCGATGATCCGCGGCTTGGTCACGCGGCCGAGATAGTTACCGGCGGTCGGCCGCCAGCCCACCGCCACCATGTCGAGGCCGGTCGCCCGCGCCAGCCGGTCGGCCTGGGACAGGCGCACGTCGAGACCGTGCTGGCTGACGCCCATGCCACTATAGGGATTGGGCTTCTCGTGCAGGGCGTTGACGCCGAAGCTGACGCAATGGGCGAGCAACTCCATCCGGGTGTCGTCGTCCTGATCGGCCAGCCAGTCCCAGAGCGCCGCATCGTCCGCAGGGATATGATCGCCCCAGCGTTCATGCCGATCCTGGATGGACTTCGCCGAGGTGCTCTCGCCCAGATCCTCGGCCTGCGCGGGGAAGTGAACCTCCCGGACATGGGCCTCCAGGCACCCCTTGGTGGAATGCGGCAGGAAGCAATCCGTGACCAGCCGGTGCAGCAACGCCGTCATCGCCACATGCGGGTTGGTCGCCACAGCGTCCCGGAGCGCCAGGGTGCGATGTGCGGTCAGCTCGCTGACGAGGCGATCGGGCAGCGGCCGGATGGTCTCGACCTCTTCGTCCTCGTCGGTCTCAGGCGCAGCACCGCCCACGGTGATGACGGCGCGCCGGACGCTGCCGTCTTCGTCGCCTTCGGCAGATGCACCATTGGCGCCATCACTCCCTTGGCCTTCCACCGCCTCGTCTTCGGGGCGGACATAGCCGCGCTCGACGGCAAGCTGGCCGTCATGGCGGATGCTGACGAAGACACCAGCGCGGGCCATCTGATCCGCGTCGTAGACCATTGGCCGGGATTCCAGGGCGTCCAGCGCTTCCTCGATCTCGCCGAGGCGCGCATCCACCTCGTCGGGAAACTCGTCGGCCTGGGCATATTCCGCCTCCAGCGCGTCGAACTCGTCCCGCAGCTTCTCGCGCTCGGCACGCTCCTCGTCGGTCAGGTCGATGGTGGTGCCGGCCAGACGGCGCAAGCCGCTGGTGTGGCCATAGGGGAAGTCCGCGGCGATCTCGATCCACTTCCAGCCTTCCTCGGCGATGGTCTCGGCCTCGGTCTTCAGCTTCTCGGCCGCCAGCCGGTCGAGCAGCACCGGGTCCTGGAGCCAACCGCCATCGTCCTGCTGGAAGAGATCGCGCAGCACATAGCCGCCCGCTGCCTCATAAGCCTCGATGCCGACGAAGAGCGCCCGCTTGTCGGAGGCGCGCACCGTGGTCTCGGTCAGAAGACGCCGGATCGTGTAGGGCTCCTTCTGCCAACCGTCCCTGATCGCCTCCCAGACCTGTTCCTGCCGCGCGTGATCCTCGGAGACGGTAAAGGCCATGAGCTGTTCCAGCGTCATGCCATCCTCGACATAGACGTCGAGCAGTGCGGGCGAGACCGAGACCAGGCGCAGACGCTGCTTCACCACCTTGGCGTCGACGAAGAAGGCAGCGGCGATTTCCTCCTCGCTCATGCCCTTCTCACGCAGCACCTGAAAGGCGCGGAACTGATCCAGCGGATGTAGCGGCGCGCGCTCGATGTTCTCGGCCAGCGACACCTCGTCGATCAGGATGTCGTCACTGGCCTCCGAGACGATGCAAGGCACCGGCGCGGTCTTGTTGAGGCGCTTCTGCTTCACCAGCAGTTCCAGCGCCCGGTAGCGGCGGCCGCCGGCGGGCACCTCGAAGAAGCCGGTTTCCTTGCCATCGGCATCCAATTCGGGCCGGACATGCAGGGACTGGATCAGCCCGCGACGGGCGATGGACTCGGCCAGTTCCTCGACCGAGACGCCGGCCTTCACGCGCCGGACATTGGACTGGCTGAGCACCAGCTTGTTGAAGGGGATGTCGCGCGAGGACGACAGGGTGATGTTCTGGGTGGCAGTGGCCATCTGGATTACTCCGCGACGGGCGCCGAGAGCCTCTCTCTCCGCATCCAACCCGTCACGAAACCCATCCCCTCTCTCCCTCTCACCGCCCCGGCACCGATCACCGCGCCGCGATCAGAAGAAGAACCGCGGCCGCTCCGCGTTCACGCCGTATTTCTGGCGCAACGCCTCGATGGCCGCGTCCTGCCGTGCGATCCGGCGTCGGATGCGCTCGATCTCCGGGCCGGTTACGCTCAGCATCTCGTCGAGGACGCGCCGATACGCGGTCTCGTCGGCTCCGGCCCAGCGGGTCATGTGGCGAGGATAATGCCGCTTCTTCGGGCGCTGGCGGATCGTCTCGGCCTTGGCCCGGTCACTGAGACCCTGTTCCACGCGGGCGAGGTTGGCGCGGGTTTCGGCCAGAGCAGTTTCCATGCGCGCGAGCATGACGCGCAGGCCCTCGCGGTCCATCACGCTGCCTCCCGCTCGTCATCGGTTGTGGTGTCGTCGCCCGCATCCGGCAGATGCGCCAGAATCCAATCGGCGGCCTTGCTCGCCTGCGAGGCGGCCCGCACGATGGCGCGGGAATCTTCGCGCATCACCTCCAGCCACGACCCGACATAATCGGTATGACGAACGGTCGGCACGATCCCAAGGGACGCGCAGCAAAAGGCGCTTGAAATCTCCGCGATCATCTCCTCGAAGGCGTATTTCTTCGTCCCGAAGGAGCCGGAAAGATCGCGGTCGAGCCGACTGCGGTGGCCGCTCGCGTGCGAAATCTCGTGCAGGGCCGTGCGGTGCCAGTTTATCGGCTCGAAATACGCCTGTGGCGGCGGCACCTGCACATAGTCATGGGCAGGAGCATAATAGGCGCGATCCCCGCCGATGCGGAAGTCGATGCCGGTGGCCCCGATAAGCGCCTCGACCCTCGGCTCGATCAGGCCGGGCGGCGGGGGTGGCATGGCGACGGCAATATCCTCGGGAAGGCCGTCGCATTGGGCGGCGTTGAACACGGTGAACCGCTTCAGGAACGGGATGCTGCCGGGTTCCTCGTCGGCCTCGCGCGCCCTCCGTTTCTCGTCCTCGGGCGTGAAGCGATCGGCATAGACGACGGTGGTGCCGCGCTCGCCCTTGCGGACATTACCGCCAAGCGACTGCGCCTGGCGGTAAGTGAGCCAGCCCTGACCGGGGAAGCCGTGCTGGACCACGGCGCCCCAGAGGATCAGGATATTGATGCCACTATAGCTGCGGCCGGTGCTGGCGTTCCACGGCAGGCCGAGCGGGGCCGTGGCCGTGGCCTTGCCCCATGGCTGGACCCAGGGAAACCGTCCGGCCTCCAGCTCGGCGATGATCTTGTCGGTGATTTCGTCGTAAAGGTTTGCCCGGTCCGAGCCAGCGCGTGGGGTGCGGTCATGTCTCGACATCGCGGTTCTCCGCGACGGGCGCCGGAGACCCGCTCTCCAGCCCTCAACCCGTCACGGCAAACCCGCCCGCCCTCTGCCTCTAAAGGGGGCGTTGCGGGGATCTCCCCGCTCGATGGGGTGCGCCGGCAACGCAGTGCCGGCCAGGGGGAAAACCTTCCCCCCAATGCCCGTCAGGAACGCCGGCTGTTGCACAATTTCCAGACCGAGAGGCGAGATTACCGGCGGACCGATCACTGTTCCATCAACTCCTCCCCTCAGATGAACGAACCCTCGGCTGCTACCGCATGGATGATGGGACCGACACCTTGTTTTTCCGGCCATTGGCCGTACATATGCTCCGTAGATAGGAGATTGAGAAATGGCTGAAGCAGCAAAGAGGTCGGCGACTGGCCGTGTCCGGGGCGAACGCCTTGAGACGCGTGTGACCGTTGACCAGAAGCGTCTGATCGAACATGCCGCTGCCTTGCAGGGCCGCTCCTTGACGGATTTTGTTCTGACGAGCCTCCAGGAGGCGGCGCGGCGCGCCATCGAGGAGCACCAATATCTGGAGCTTTCGGTGCGGGACAGCCAGGCGTTCGTTGAGGCTCTGGTCGAACCTCGGCCGGTCAACGAGCGGCTACGCGACACCGTTCGCCGCTATCGTGAGAGAACGGGCGCCTGACGAGTGGCAGGGATGGAGGACATTCTGCGAGTCGAGATTCTCGGCGCGCAACATGACCGATCTGGCTTCGAAAGCGGTGTTGAGCCGCTCGACCGATATTTTCAGACGCAGGCCGGGCAGGACGCCAGAAAGAAGATGGCGGCAGCTTTTGTTCTCGTGCTGCAGGATGAGAGCATCGCTGGATATTATACGCTCTCATCGACGGCGGTCCGGCTCCCGGAACTGCCGGCGGCGACTGTCCGTAAGCTGCCGCGCTACCCACTGATCCCGGCGACCTTACTGGGGCGCCTTGCTGTCGATCAGCGCTACCAGGGAAAAGGTTACGGCCGATTTCTTCTTGCAGATGCGCTCTACCGGGCCGTGCGCAGCGAGATCGCATCCTTTGCGGTGATCGTGGATGCCAAGGACGAAGGCGCGAAGCGCTTCTATGAGCGCGAGAGTTTTTTGCCGTTTCCGGAACAGCCGATGAAGTTGTTCCGGCCTATGGCGGATATTGAGGCATTGTTCAAATGAGGGGGTGTTCGTGGCGAATTCCGACGGAGAAGAGTCTCAGAACCTGACATTCAAGTTTCTGCGCGGGGTTGAGGGTGATACCGGTGAGCTTGAATGGCCCGCCGGCGCCGATGTCGTCAGGAAAGCGCTGTCGGAATCGCTGAACGCAAAGAATGTGGCGTTCCTGCTCGGGGCAGGATGCTCGTCGTATTACATCAAGGAAACTGACGACCTGCTCGGTGACGAGTGGCGGGAGGTTGGCATCCCGACCATGGCACCGCTTGCCAAGGAATTCACGAAGGCGCGGGCGACTGACGAGCCTGGGTTCCCCACTGCCGCAGAGAGGAAAGTTCTCACCGACGAGTTCGGGATCGATATTGGCGACAAGGAATATGCCCGCAACCTCGAACGGTTGATGGAACTGCTGTTCAGCCTCCGGTTCTCGCTCTCTCGAAGCACGCTTGCGCAGGCGAAAGATAATCTGAAGGTTGTCAATTCGATCATCGAGAAGGTCCAGGCTTTCCTGTGGGACAAATGCACGAACGGCGCGTTCGCCAATGGCGACAGCACCGTCGGAGCACTGTACGAGACCTTCTACAGAAAACTGGTCCTGCGTGACCGTTCTTTGCCGCGTCCGTGGATTTTCACCACCAACTACGACCTTTTCAACGAGACGGCGATGGATCGGCTCGGCCTGCCTTATGCCAACGGATTCTCCGGTGTGGTTGAGCGCCGCTTCAATCCGGCGACGTTCCGTTACGCACTCGCCGAGCAACTCGATCTGACCAACCGGAAATGGTCGGCTGTGGATGGCTTCGTCTATCTCTGTAAGATCCATGGGTCGATTAGCTGGACCGAAGACGACCACGGCCTGTTCCCGATCCGCGAGACTGCTGTCTCCAAGGGGCAGGAACCGGGGAAGATCATGATCTATCCCACCCCCGCGAAGCAAAACTCCAGCCTCGGATCGCCCTATGCCGACCTGTTTCGCGAATTCCAGTCGCGGATCGTCAGGGAACAAAGCGTTCTCTTCACCATGGGATACGCCTTCGGCGACGAGCACATCAACAACATCATCTACCAGGCGCTCACCATCCCGACGTTCCGCCTGGTAATCTTCGTCGATCCGACGCTTGAGGGAGAGGTGGCCAAGCTCCGCGCCCTGAATGATCCCCGCATCTGGATCATCGGTGGCAGCGGCCCGGAAGCCGACCGCAAGGCGCACTACTTCGATACGATCATCGACGAGTTTATGCCCCAGCGGCCGAGCGAGCGCATCGACGATGCGATCCGAAAAGTCCTGGAGGCGATGTCTCCGAAGAAGGCTGAGGCCACATCTGCCGATGGAGACAGCACATGAGCCGCGATGACCGTAAACGCGCCATTGGTAAGGTGGTCTCCGTCGCGGCCGACCGCTTCGTTGTCGAGATGCACGCCGGCACGGACAATTTCACCATCGTCGGTTTCGATGACGTTCACTATGTCGCCCGCCTCGGCTCGTTCCTGATGATTCCGGTTCAGACGGAATATGTCGTGGTCGAGGTTGTCGGCCTTCGGGAGCGGGACATCGCCAGCGCCGGGCGCGGCGAGGGGGAATTGGACAAGGCGGCGTCCGCGAAATATCTCGACGTCGTGCCGGTCGGGATGCTTCCACAGGACAGCAACGCGAAGTTTCGCTTCGGCGTTTCCGTCTTTCCTTCGCTCTATGCGGACGCTCTCTACGCTCTCGATGCGGAACTTGATCGCGTTTTCGAGACCGACAAACCGAGCGAACCTGCTCTGGGTCCCAATGGCGCCCCGCCGGTGCCGGAAGATGCGACACGGTTTCGCGCCCTGTCGATCGGCCGCTCGGTGGTGTTCGACGGCTATGACGTCAAAGTCCGGATCGACGACTTTTTCGGCGGTCATACTGCTGTGCTTGGGAACACCGGGAGCGGCAAGTCCTGCACTGTGGCCTCGGTGCTCCAGTCATTGTTCGACAAGGCGGACGAGTTCCACGCCCGAGGGGCGACTTTCGTGGTGTTCGACGTGAACGGCGAATACGCCAATGCGCTGATGCCGCTCGCCCAGGAGAATGGCATTGGCGTTGCCCATGTCGTGCTGGATGGGACGGCAGCCAACGGAAAATTCCGCCTTCCGCATTGGTTCCTGGAGCAATCCGAATGGGAGCTGCTGCTTCAGGCCAGCGAACGAACTCAGCTTCCGATCCTGCGGATGGCGCTCGGCTTGGCAACGCTCTTTTCTGAGGGAGCTAGCGCTGAGCTAAAGGGCATAAAGAACCACATCCTTGCTACCTGCCTGAGCCAAATTCTCCGCGATGATACCGGCAGCCCTTCGAAGCATGATCGAATGATCGGTCTACTACAGCGATTCAACACGGCCGAGATCGGCACGGCGAAGATCAAGCCATATATAAAGATCAGTTTCGGTCAGATGGCCGATCCGGATGGCCTGACGAAATACCTGCTCGGTGATGCAAGCGGCGGCGGTTTCATCATTGATGGGCTGAAGCTCCCGGCTTACTCCAACCTGCCGTTTGATTTTGCTGCGTTGGGCGAGGCGTTGGATCTGGCGATACTTTACGAGGAGGCACACGGGAACAGGCAGATTCGAGACTATTGCTCGCAGATGCTGACGCGCTTCAAATCCTTGGAGGAGCGTCCCGAGTACGAATTTCTTCGCCACAATGCTGCAGGCGGACAGGTCGAACTGTCCCGCGATAGGTTCTTGGAAAAACTCCTGGGTCTGGAGCGTAACGGAGCGAACTGGTTCAAACGGGATCAGATTATCATCGTCGACATGAATGCGGTCGAGGACGAGGTCGTCGAGCTGGTAGCATCGGTGCTCGCAAGGATGGCATTCAGGCTGCTGCGGCAAGCCGATCCGCGGAACCGATTTCCGGTCCATCTACTTCTCGAAGAGGCGCACCGCTATATTTCTGAAGCAACCTCCCGATATGCAATCGATGCCAGCAAGATCTATGAACGCATCGCCAAGGAGGGACGAAAATACGGGCTTTTCCTGTTGGTCGCCTCGCAGAGACCAAGCGAACTTTCCAAAACCGTGCTCTCGCAATGCTCGAATTTCGTTATCCATCGCATACAGAACCCGGATGACCTTTCGCAGATCCGGCAGATGACACCATTCATTTCCGAAGCGGTTCTGAAGCGTTTGCCGTCATTGCCGAAGCAGCACGCGCTCGTCTTCGGAACATCGGTGAACCTCCCAACCACCTTCAAGGTGCGGGAGGCAAAACCGCTCCCGAAAAGCGATGACGCGAAGATCGGCGAACTCTGGTTCCACGAGGAGGGGCGGGCAGCTCTGGTCAAGATTGCGCCGTCCGCCCCAGCCGCCCCCCCCGATGCGGCCACAGCATGACGGATGAGCCGGATGCAGCAGCGCTGGAGGCGGCAGCAGCTCTGCTGGAGGCAAGTCAGGACTATCGGGTTCTTCGCCGCTTGCAGCCGAGGGAGCCGGCGACGGGGATACCGGAACAGGATACCCGCCTCGGGCTGTTCGTGGACGTGGAAACGACAGGTCTCGATCCGTCGAAGGACGAGATCATCGAGCTTGCCATGGTACCATTCCGGTATTCGCTCGACGGCATCATCGTCAATGTCGGAGAGCCGTTCGATCGGCTCCGAGAGCCATCGGCACCTATTCCTTACTCGACAACCGGGTTGACAGGCATAACCGATGCGATGGTGGCCGGCAAAAGGATCGATCCGGAGGAGGTTACGCAATTCGCGCTTTCCGCTGCCGTCGTCATTGCTCATAACGCTGCTTTTGATCGCAAGTTTCTTGAGCGCTTCTGCCCGTCGTTTTCGTTCAAGCCCTGGGCCTGCTCAATGTCAGAGATCGACTGGGCCGCTGAGGGTTTCGAGGGAACTAAGCTGGCATATCTCGCGGTGGGATGTGGGTTCTTCTATGATCGGCATCGCGCGGCGAATGACTGTTTGGCCGCGCTTGAGGTTCTTTCGCACACGCTTCCGACCTCAGGCGTCAATGCGCTGGGGCATTTACTGGAGCGTGCTCGTATGCCGACGTGGCGGATCTGGGCCGAAGGTTCACCATTCGAGTTCAAGGATCAGCTCAAGTCTCGGGGGTATCGTTGGAACGGAGAAGAGAACGATCGTCCCCGTGCTTGGTATATTGATGTTGCTGATGAACAGAGAGAGCCAGAACTGGATTTTCTGAAGAGGGAAATATATCAGCGCGACGTTGACCTGAAACCTTCCAGGATTACGGCCTATGAACGGTTCTCTGAGCGAGTGTAGATGGCGCGTGATAGACTTGGAGGCAGGGTCAGCAACACTCGCCTTGGCGCCGAATCCTGTCTAAATTTCAGGTAAACACATAAATTAGTTGCGCGATTCGGCGCGAGCAGAGGATCGATTCGAACCAATGTGGCCCGACAATGAGACGGAACGGGACTTCCTGAATTTCTCAGGCGTCGCAGACACAGTGGCGGAGATCATCGTTCAGGCGCGAGGACGACCGATCTCTATTGGTGTCTCCGGCGCTTGGGGCATCGGCAAATCCTCGCTGATCAAGCTCACCCAGGCGTCGCTGGCTGCGCGGCCCCGCAAGGAAGGCGAGCGGGAATTTGTGTTCGTCGAGTTTAATGCCTGGCTTTATCAAGGCTACGACGATGCGCGCGCCGCGCTCATGGATGTGATCGCGACGAAGCTGGAGAAGGAAGCCGAGGCACGCGAGAAGGCGATCGACAAGGCGAAGGTCCTGGTCAAGCGCGTGAACTGGCTACGTGCGGCCAAGCTCGTTGCGGGATCGACGGTGGCCATGTCGCTCGGCCTGCCGCCCACCGGATTGATCGGCGAGGTGTGGGGGTTGGGCCAGCGCTTCTTGTCGGGCGGGGTCGATGGCACGCTGATCGAAGAGGCGAAGGGCAAGGCGGGTGAGGTCGCCGCTACGGCGAGTGGATTACTCAACCCGAAGGAGGAAACATCGCCGCCCAAGGAGATTCAGGCGCTCCGCGACAACTTCGAGGAGACGCTTGAGGAACTTGGCGTCACGTTGGTGGTACTTATCGATGATCTCGATCGCTGTCTGCCCGAGACAACGATCTCGACGCTCGAGGCGATCCGGCTGTTCCTATTCCTGAAGAACACAGCCTTCGTGATCGCCGCCGACAATGACATGATCAAGCACGCCGTTAGGCGGCACTTTGAGGGCGCCCCCGATGATCTCCTCGTCACCAATTACTTCGATAAGCTGATTCAGGTGCCAATCCGTGTGCCTCCCCTGGGTACTCAGGAGGTGCGCGCCTACATGATGCTCTTGTTCGTGGAGAACAGCGACCTTGCGGAGGATGTAAAAGAAAAGATCCGCAGCGGGGTCGTCGCCCAATTGCGGCAAACATGGGCAGGCAAGCGCGTCGACCGCGCGTTTGTGCAATCCTTGCACGATCCCTTACCGGCAGAGCTGATCGGCCGCTTCGATACCGCGGACCGCTTGGCCCCGCTCATGACGACGGCGTCAGGCATTCTGGGCAATCCACGCCTTATCAAACGTTTCCTCAATGCGCTCGCCATCCGCATGACAATCTCCAACGCACAGGGCGTAGGCGTCGATGAGGCGGTCTTGGCCAAGCTGCTGCTGTTCGAGCGGCTCGGCAATGCGAAGGCATTCGCCGAACTGATGACACAGGTGAGCGCCAGCGACACCGGCAAGCCTGTCTTCCTCGCCGAATGGGAAGAGAAGGCAATCGCGGGGCAGGAACAGGCTCTGCCAGCACCTTTCGACGAGCCCTTTTTCGCTGAGTGGCTTACGCTGCCACCGACACTCGCAGACACGGACCTGCGCGGAGCCCTGTATGTGAGCCGTGAACATGCGCCGCTGATCACGCCAGAGGACCGGCTTTCCTCGGAGGCGGCCGAGCTTTTGACGGCGCTCTTGCAACATCCGGAAATGGCGTCGAGCCTGAAAGGCCGACTTTTGCAGGTGCCTCGGACCGAAACCACCGTGATCATGGACCGGCTTCTGGATCGTGCGCGGCAGGAGCAGGAGTGGGGCGTCCCTGCCGTTCTGGAAGCCTGCCTCGTCATGGCCGACGCCGACCCGCCGCAGGGTGCGAGGCTTGCCGCCTTCTTGGGCGAGCGTCCCCCCGCGCAGATTCAAGCGAATATCGTACCGAAGATCGGGGACCAGCCATGGTCGAAGGGGGTCTTCGACATCTGGGATCGGGGGCAGGCGTCCAGGCCGGTTAAGGCGGCGATCAAGAGGCAGAAGGAAAATGGGAACGTCACAATCTAGTGGAGGCCCGGGCAGCGGAGTCTCGATGGTGCCACCCTGGACCCCGGACCCGCCCACGGGCGAGGCGCCTAGCAATGGGGCGGAGGGCGGGGACGCTCCAGTCGATGACGGTGTTGCGGCCCCCCAGGTGCCGCCGCCGGCGCCCTCACCACTTGCCCCACCAGCCCGCTTCCTCGGCGCGCGTCGTGCGCTAGGCGAGTTCGCAAAGTCAGGCGATGGTGGGGACATGCGGCGCAGCATGGGTCACTATGTCCGGACCGGCTATGGCGGATCGGCGACAGCGACTCGGCGCTTCGGAGGTACGGCGGCCACCGCCGGTACGCTTGGCGGAGCGCTGGCGCGGGTTGCAGCGGGACAGCCGGCCGAGCCAGGCAGCTCGCTTGATCCCGCGCTCCTCGCCGGCCGCAATGTGCAAGAAGTCATGAACGCCGTTGTGGAGGCTGTTCGGCCGGTCGACGGGACGCAAGACGCAGAAGCAGAGCGCGCGGCAATTCGAGATGCATTGACCGAGCTTCTTACCCGGTTCCCAGATGCGGATCTGCTAAATCTCGACCCAGAGCAGCGCGCCTTCGCTATCGAGCGTTTCACAGCAATCGACGTCTTCCGTCGCTTTGAACTCGATCTCGGCAAGACCATCGTTGAGAAGGCGCCGAGTGCAGTGACCGCTCTGTCTCGGCTCAAGGAAGTGCGGGACTATGTGAAGCAGAGCGTGGCAGCGGCATTCCGCAAGCTGCGCGATGCCGGGCGCAACCTCACCAGTGGTCGCATCAGTCAGGTTGTTAGGGATGCTCTGAGGGAGACGTTCGAGGTGTTTGAAGGATACGCGGAATGAGGCTGGCCTGCGGCCCTGACGGCACCGATCTGCCCGGCGGTGATGGTGTCATGCGCGTGGTCCTTTACGGCCAGCCGCGGGCCGAAGGACAAGGAAGCGCTGGCGATGCGGCGAGATCCGAGATCCAACGCCGGCGCCTTGACCCGGCCCCGCGAGCCTGGGACTTGTTGTCGATCGCGCTGAGTGTCGTAACCGCGGATTTCGCGGTCTTGCGCGACAAGAGCCCCGACGGGTGGACACGAGAGATCGAGCTCGACATTGCCGTGGCGGACGCGTCGTTCTGGAACGGGCAGGCCCGGGCTTTGGCCGAAGCGCTCGCATTCCTCACGACCGACCGCTGGACCTTGCGATTTCACGAGGGTGGGATGCTGCCCACGCCGCCTCGTGAACCAGTCCGGCCGCCTGAGAGCTGTGTGGTACTTTTGTCCGGCGGGCTAGACAGTTTGATCGGAGCAATTGACCTAACCGCGACAGGCCACAAGCCATTCGCAATCAGCCAGACAGTTCGAGGCGACGCGGACAAGCAGGTCGACTTTGCCACAAAGATCGGGGGTGGTCTCGGACACCTGCAACTAAACCACAATGCACATACACCGGGTGTGCAAGAAGCCTCTCAACGGGCAAGGTCGCTTGTTTTCATCACCTTTGGCGTGATCGCTGCCACAGCCCTCAAAGCCTATCAGGAGGCGGCTCAGGTGCCGCTCTTCGTGTGCGAAAATGGCTTCATCGCCATTAACCCGCCACTGACCGGCGGGCGGCTCGGAAGCCTCAGCACTCGCACGGCGCATCCTGAGTTCCTGACTCGACTGCAAAAGGTGCTGGATGCGGCAGGTCTCCGTGTCAAGATCACCAACCCTTATGCCACGAAGACCAAGGGCGAAATGCTCCAAGAGTGCGCTGACCAGAATTTGCTTGGCGCCGAGGCTGCACGTTCGACGAGCTGTGGTCGATTCCAACGGTTCAATTATCGCCAATGCGGTCGGTGCGTTCCGTGCCAAGTCCGCCGGGCTGCGTTCCTCGCGTGGGACGCCAGCCAAGATACGACAGATTACGTCTACGAGCCGATCGGAAAGGATGATGCGGATCACTCAGGGTTCGACGACGTGCGCTCAGTCGCGATCGCGCTGGCAGCCGTCAAGGCCGATGGCATTGAGACGTGGCTCGGACATGCGTTGGCCTCCCCGTTCATCGCTGATCGACCATATCTTGTCGGTATGCTTGAGCGCGGTCTTGAAGAGCTTCGCGCGCTTCATCAGGCTTACGGCGTCAAATGATCGATTTCCACGCGCACCTAGACCTTTATCCTGATCCACACACAGTAGCGCGCGAGTGCGTCATTCGCGATCTCTATGTTCTCTCTGTCACGACAACACCGTCAGCGTGGTCTGGAACGGCGGCGCTGACAAGGGATGCACCGCGTATTAGAACAGCGCTCGGACTGCATCCGCAAATCGCGCATGAACGTAAAGGCGAGCTGCCACTGTTTGAGCGCCTGTTACCACAGGTTCGGTATGTTGGCGAAATTGGCCTCGATGGTGGTCCGGAATTCCGACGATACTTGCCGGATCAGGAGCACGTTTTCTCCCGCGTGCTCAGCCTCTGTGCTCGCGCCGGGGGACGCGTCATGACTATTCATAGCCGTCGCGCGGCCACACAGGTTCTTGATGCCCTTGCAACAGAGCCCGACGCAGGAGTGGCGATTCTGCACTGGTTTTCGGGAACGCATAGAGAGCTTGCGCGGGCGGTCGATCAGGGGTGCTGGTTCAGCATTGGCCCTGCAATGTTGGCCGGTGACAAGGGACGCGCGCTGGCGGCGAAGATGCCCCGGGATCGAGTTCTTACCGAGACGGACGGTCCTTTCGTACAGGTTGACGGGCGAGCGGCATGGCCGTGGGATGCAGATCGAGCGGTGAAAGCGCTATCACAGATCTGGTCAGAACCTATCAGTACTGTGCAGGGCCAGCTTCTTCGCAATCTTCGCCATCTGACCAGCCATGGTACTGGTGCGGTCTGATCGCCTGGTTCATTGCGGGAGGATGATGACAGTGGGGTTCCGCGTATCCTTTGCTTTCCTGTACAACCGGACAGAGCAATTTCGTGGGAATGATCGATGACCTTCGCGCGCGCGGAGAGGGCGACTTCCATATGTTCGTATTGCCACCTGCGCTCAGTTGGCGCTAGACTGTCTTAAGGACATGGCTGGAACGTCTCGCTGTGCGAGCAGATGTTCAAATCCCCTGGCAAGCCGCATATTCGCATAGCATCGCGCCAGTATTTGCGCGACGCCATGCTGCTCAGGACCACGCCAATGCCCGATCCTGCCCTCCATTCCTGCCCGAACGCCGCCGGGTGCTTCTCTGTAACCGTTGGGGATTGCTGCGTAATCTACACGCAGACAATTCAGAAAGCGCGACGAGGATGGCTCGGCAACGGCAAACCACAGCCACGAAGCTTCGACTGGTCACCCAGACCAGCGATGAGGCCGTGGTGCGCGTCGCCGAGGCCCAGGAACCGGACCCCCGCCTCGTCGATCTTGTCCGCCAACTCGCCCGGCAAGCGGCGCGCGATTTCGTCCAACAGGAGACGGCTCGGCTGCCGCGTAACCGCCTCCCCGAGTGAGGAGGCCCGCGCATGAAAGTCGCGCTCTACGCCCGCTATTCGTCCGACAATCAACGCGACGCCTCGATCACGGATCAGTTGCGCATGTGCCGCCTGCGCGCCGAGAAGGAAGGCTGGACGGTCGTCGAGGAATATACCGACCATGCCATCTCCGGCTCCAGCATGATCCTGCGCTCCGGCATCCAGGCGCTGATTTCGGATTCAGGACGCGGTCGCTTCGATATGATCATGGCCGAAGCGATGGATCGCCTGTCACGGGATCAGGAAGACATTGCCGGCATCTTCAAGCGTATGACCTATGCCGATGTGAAGATGTTCACCCTGTCCGAGGGAGAGATCACCCATCTGCATGTCGGTCTCAAGGGCACGATGAACGCCCTCTTCCTGAAAGACCTGGCCGACAAGACCCGTCGCGGTCTGCGCGGCCGGGTCGAGGACGGCAAGTCGGGTGGCGGCCTCTGCTACGGCTACGACGTGGTGAAGAAGTTCGATGATCGCGGTGAAGCCGTACGGGGCGACCGGACAATCAACGAGGCTGAAGCCGGGATCGTGCGCCGCATCTACGCTGACTACCTTGATGGCCAGTCCTCTCGCACGATCGCCATGGCGCTGAATCGCGAGCATATTCCTGGCCCCATGGGCCGAGAATGGGGGCCATCGACCATCCACGGCAATCCCAAGCGCGGGACCGGCATCCTGAACAACGAGCTCTATATCGGCAAGCTGGTCTGGAACCGACTGCGCTACATCAAGGATCCCGACACCGGCCGGCGCGTCTCCCGGCTCAACCCGGAAAGCGAATGGGTGACGCAGGAAGTTCCCGAACTGCGGATCATTCCCGATGATGTCTGGGCGGCCGTGAAGGAACGCCAGAACCGGCTTGCCTATGAGCCCAAAGCAGAGACGACCACCAACTTCATGAACGACCGGCGGCGCCCGAAGCATCTCTTCGCGGGCCTGATCAAATGCGGCTGCTGCGGGGGCGGCTATTCGATGATCTCGAAGGACCTGCTTGGCTGCTCGACCGCCCGTAACAAGGGCACCTGCGACAATCGCCTCAACATCCGCCGAGATGCGCTGGAAGCCTCGATCCTTAGCGGGCTGCGTAAGCACCTGATGGATCCCGCGCTGTTCAAGGAGTTTTGCACCGAGTTCACCAAAGAGGTGAACCGGCTGCGCATCGAACGCGGCGCCGATCTGGAGGGTTGGAAGCGGGAACTGGAGCGCACGGACCGCGAACTCGACAAAGCCATCGACGCAATCCTGCAAGGCGTTCCGCCGCTGAAGCTGAAGGAGAAGATCGAGAAGCTGGAGACCCGCAAGGCTGAACTGACGGAGAAACTGACCAACGCGGACGAGCCGCCGCCCCTGCTGCATCCCAACATGGCGGCACTCTATGCGCAGCGGATCGGCCGGCTTTACGAACACCTGCAAGACGAGGACGGCCGCGCCCGCGCCGCCGAGACCTTCCGGACGCTGGTCGATCAGGTCACGCTCGTGCCCGACAACGGCGAACTGGCCATCGTCCTGCGCGGTGACCTCGGCGCGATCCTGCGGTTTACCGCCGGCAAGAAAAACCCCGACTTCCTTTCGGAGGCCGAGGCTCTGGACAACCTGCTATCGCAGGGATCGTTGGTTGCGGGAGGGCGCAACAGACGATCTCTGCGGAATGGGTCCGGAAATGCAAAAACCTCCGCGGCGGGGCCTGCGGAGGTTTCGCAAGTATCGTTGGTTGCGGGGGTAGGATTTGAACCTACGACCTTCAGGTTATGAGTTTTGGTCTGGGCGTTTTCGCCACCTTTCGCCAGAGCGCGAAGAAAGCGCCAATACTCGCATAACCATCTGTTAATATTGATTTATAGCGCAAGCACCCCTACCCTTCTCTTCGCCACAGCAGCACAGTGATTTGCTTCCTGTTGCTTCCGATTTGCTTCCGGAGATTCCGGAACTGGAGGGGTGAAAATGACAAAGATCACGAAACGTTCCGTCGACGCGGCGGTGCCAACCGGGCAGGAGTTCTTCCTCTGGGACGAAGAGCTGAAGGGCTTCGGGCTGCGCGTTTATCCATCGGGGCGAAAGATGTATCTGGCCCAGTACCGCGCCGGCGGCCGGTCGCGCCGTGTCAACATCGGGCTGCATGGTGCGATGACACCGGAGATGGCCCGCACCGAGGCGATGAAGTATCTCTCGGATGTTCGTCTCGGGGCCGATCCTGCCGGTGAGCGCGACCGCAGGAAGGCCTCCCCGACCATGAAGGAGTTCGGCAAGCGCTTCCTCTCGGATCACGTCGGGCTGCATTGCAAGGCATCGACCTACGGCGAGTACGAACGGTCCATCAACCTGTTCATCAATCCAAAGTTCGGCAGCCACCGCATCATCGATATTACTCGTGCCGACGTCGTCGGGCTGCACCAGTCCATGAAGCATATCCCCTATCAGGCGAACCGGACCCTCGGCGTCCTCTCGGTGATGTTCACCGTGGCCCATACCTGGGGCGTGCGCACCGACGGAGTGAACCCCTGCTGGAAGGTGAAGCGATACCGAGAGGAAAAGCGCGAGCGCTATCTCACCCCGGACGAGTTGGCACGCCTCGGCAAGGTGCTGAATGAGGCGAAAGACGAACCCGAGGCCGCCTTCTGCATCCGCCTCCTGCTGCTGACCGGATGCCGCCTCAGAGAAATCCAGACCCTGAAATGGCGCTATGTCGATTACCGCAACAGCCTTCTCCGCCTGCCGGATTCCAAGACCGGCGCCAAGCTGGTCCCGATCGGCAAGGCAGCGATCGAGGTGCTGAAAGCCATCCCGAAGATTGACGGGAACCCCTATGTTATCACCGGCCGCAAAGAGGGCCAGCACCTGACCGACATGCAGAAGCCGTGGCGGCGGTTGCGTAAGCGCGCCGGGCTGGACGATCTTCGTATCCATGATCTGCGCCATTCCTTCGCCTCGGATGCGCTGCAGCTCGGGCAGGACCTGACGATGATCGGACGGCTCCTCGGCCATACGCAGGTTCAGACCACGGCGCGTTATGCGCATCTCAAGACCGATCCGGTCCGCTCGGCGGCGGACGCCGTCTCCGACGCTGTGGCGCAGGCACTGGCGCAACCGGTCACCGAGGACGGTGATGAAATTGCCTCAGCATGATCTGGCACTGTCACGCCCGGGCGATCCAGCCCTTGAAGGTGAGAGCGGCATAGAACAGCTGGACCTCGCGGAAGCCCGCCGCTGCCAGAAGCGCGGCATCCTCCTCGGGCGCCAGCACCGGCAGGCGTTCCTTCATCGTGGCCATGCCGGCCATGGCCTGCGCCTCGGGAACGCCGCCCGAGACCAGCCAGGCCGCATTGCGCCGCAGCCACAGATCCTGCTGGCCGTCCGCCTGCGGAAAGCTGTGATGGGCCATGGCGAAGGGCGCGCCAGGGCGCAGGCGGCGATGCAGCTGGCGCAGGGTGCGCAGGCGTTCCTCGCGCGGCAGGAAATGCAGGGTCAGCAGGCAGGTCGCGCCGTCGAAGGGGCCTTCGGGGGCATCATCGATATAGCCCTGATGGAAGGTGACGCGGCCGCCCTCCGGGCCCAGGATGTCCAGCGCCTGGGCGGTCATCTGAGGCGAAGGATCGACGCCGTCGAAGCGCCAGCCGGGATGGGCCGCGGCGAAGCCGCGCAGCTCCAGCCCGCCGCCGGCGCCGAGGACCAGGACGCGGCCCGTCTCGGGCACGCGCTCGGCCAGCAGCAGCCCGGCCATGCGGTGCAGGTCCTTGAGGCCCGGCACATGGCGGGCGACGCGGCCGGCATAGCTGGCACCGTCGCCCGGATGGGCCGCGCCGCTCATTCCGGCCAGACCAGCGAGCGGTGCAGTTGCGCCCCGGCCCATGCCCCGTCCCCCACCGCCAACGACACCGAATGCGGCGCCCGCGCGACATCGCCGCAGGCGAAGATGCCGGGAAGGCTGGTTTCCTTCGCCTCATCCGTCACGATCTGGCGGCCCGTCAGCGTCTCGATCATCTCGCAGCCGGTGGCCTCGGCCAGCGGGCCGGCCGGCTCGGTCCGGGTCGCGGTGAACAGGCCGGCGAAGGGCAGCACCCGGCCGTCGCGCAGTTCCACATCCGCCGTATCGACGATCCGGGCGATGGGAGTTTCCTCGACGGCAACGCCGCGGCTGCGCAAGTCGGCGCGCTGATCGGCGTCCAGCGTCACCGCGCCGTTGGTCAGGAAGGCGACCTCGCCCCATTCCGGCAGCAGCTGCGCCTGATGAAGCGACATCGGCCCGGTAGCGATGACCCCGATCCGACCCTGATCCAGCTCGTAACCGTGGCAATAGGGGCAGTGGAACACCGTCTTGCCCCATCGCTCCGGCAGGCCCGGAATGTCAGGAAGCAGGTCTCGCACTCCGGTGGCCAGCAGGATACGGCGGCCGGCATGGGCCGTGCCATCCGCCGTGGCCAGCCGGAAGTTATCCTTGCGCCCCGAAATCGCGACGCCCTCACCCTCGATCCAGGTCACCGTCGGATAGGCCAGAATCTGCCGGCGCGCCCCGGCCCAGATCGCCGCCGGGTCCACCCCGTCCTGGCCAAGGAAGCCGTGTGAATGGCTGGCGAAACGGTTGCGCCGCTGCCCGGCATCAATCACCAGCACCTTGCGGCGCGCACGCGCCAGCTGCAGGGCGGCGGCCATCCCGGCATAGCTGCCCCCGATCACGATCACGTCCTGCATGTCCTACTCCTTCGCCGCCCGCCTCTGCGCATGGCGGCGGGCAAAATCCTCGGCCAGATCGGCCAGCGTCACCTCGGCGAAACGTTCCAGCAGCAGCGCCTCGGCCTCGGCAAAGGCACCCTCCAGCGCGGCATTGACCGATTGCTCGACCAGGCATTCCGGCGTCTCGTTGCGGTTGCCGATCGCGAAGATCGCCGGTTCCCCCAAGGCCTCGTGCAGCCGGCGCAGGCTGACCGCCGCCAGGTCGGCCGAGATGCGCCAGCCCCCGGCGTGCCCTCGCTCGGCCGTGACAAGCCCGGCCTCGCGCAAGAGGCCCATGGTGCGGCGCACCACGACCGGATTAGTGCCGAGGCACCGGCCAAGCGCCTCGGAGGTCACAGGTCCGTCCTGTTCCGCCATGTGCAGCAGGGCATGAAGGACCGAGGAAAGGCGACTGTCACGTTTCATGTAACTATATATGTTACGATTCGGAGCGGCGGTCAAGACAGTGATGCGGGACATCGCCACGCATCACCGCTATGATGTCGGTTACAGCATCAGATCAAAGCGGGCACAGGCGATGACGATCACCAATCAGGACGAACTCGACGGGTTGAAGGAGATCGGCCGGATCGTCGCCAACACCATGCAGGCCATGGCGAAGGCGATGGAACCCGGCATGACCACGCGCGAACTGGACGAAATCGGCCGCGCGCTGCTGGAGCGCGAGGGCGCCCTTTCGGCGCCGCAATCCACCTATGATTTTCCCGGCGCGACCTGCATCAGCGTGAACGAGGAAATCGCCCATGGCATCCCCGGTGACAGGGTGATCGTCGCGGGCGATCTGGTGAATATCGACGTCTCGGCCTCGAAGAACGGCTATTTCGCCGATACCGGCGCCACATATCGGGTCGCGCCCGTGCGCCCCTCGCTGGATCGGCTGTGCCGCGATGGCAGGCAGGCGATGCAGATCGGCATCGCCCAGGTCGGCAGCGGCCGCCCGCTTGCGGGCATTGGCCGCGCCATCGGCAAGTTTGCAGAGCGGCGCGGCTATACGCTGATCCGCAACCTTGCCAGCCATGGCATCGGCCGGGCGCTGCACGAGGAGCCCGCAGAAATCCCGACCTGGCCCGCGCGCGGTGAAAAACGCCGTATCCACAGAGGGCTTGTCCTGACGGTCGAGCCGTTCCTGTCCAAGGGCGGTCTCTGGGCGACGGAGGCGGATGACGGCTGGACGCTTCACAGCGAACCGCGCGCGCCGGTGGTGCAATACGAACATACGGTCGTCGCGACGGATCGCGGTGCCATGGTGGTCACCCTTCCGGACTGAACCTGACGGTCCCTCCCCGCCGACAATGCATCAGGCCTCCAACGCCACCGCATCCGCTCCGGCCGGATAGCGCAGCCGGTCGGTGTCATCGGTTGCGGCCCGGAACACCGCCTCGGCCACGTCGGTTTCCTTGGTGGTCATCGGCGGATTGGCAAAGGCCGCAAAGATCGGCGCGGCGAAATCGGCATAGGCTTCGGGGATCATGTCCTCGATGGCAAAGTCGATGTTCTGCGAAAACCGCGTGGTCGGGGCATAGCCCGGTTCGACCAGCTTTGCCCGCATGCCGAAAGCCGCCAGTTCATGCGCCAGCGATCCGGTGAAGCCCTCGATCGCCTGCTTGCTGGCCGTATAGGCGGCGGCCAGCGGCATCGGCGCCAGCGTCACGCTGGAGGTCACGTTGACGATCACGCCCGACCGCCGCGCCCGCATCTGCGGGATCACCGCCTGCACCATGGCCATGGTGCCGAAGGTGTTGGTGTCGAACAGCTTGCGGACGTAATCCATCGGCGCGGCCTCGAAGGCGCCGACAAGGCCGATGCCGGCGTTGTTCACCAGCACGTCAATGGGGCCGGCGGCTTCGATGGTGGCGGCGATGCTGGCCGGGTCGGTGACGTCCAGCGGCAGGATGCGCAGGCCTTCGGGCAACAGCCCGTCGCGCGGGGTGCGCATGGTGGCGATGGCCTGCCAGCCCTGCGCGTGGAAATAGCGGGCGGTTTCCAGCCCATAGCCCGACGAGGTGCCGGTGATGAGGACGGTGTTCATGATGATCTCCTGAGTTGACAGCAGGAATGTAGCGTGCATGGTCAGGAGTATCACCAATTATAAGTCCTGATTGAATTTGCGGAAGTCCTGAATGTCGGATCCACTTGCTCAGGTCATCGAACTTTTGCGCCCGCAGACGGTGTTCTCGAAGGGGATCACCGCCGCAGGCCACTGGGCGGTTGAATATACCGAATTCGGCCGCCCGGCCTTTGCGGCGATGACGATGGGCCGTTGCCGGTTGTCCGTCGAGGGCGAAAAGCCGGTCACCGTCGAGGCCGGCGATTTTGTGCTGCTGCCCGCCACGCCGCGTTTCGGCATGTCCAGCCTGAACCCCGGCCCGCTGCGCCGGATCGACGCCCGGACCGACCCGGCGAAGCACGAGGTTCGCCACGGCCGGCAGGACGGCCCGCCCGAAATGCGGCAGTTCGGCGGCTGGTTCACCTTTGCGGCGCCGGACGCGGCGCTGCTGGTGACCCTGCTACCCCGGATGATCCATCTGCGCGGCGTGCCCCGCCTGACGCAGTTGGTTCATATGCTGGGCGAGGAGGCTGCGCGCGACGATGCGGGCCGCGACCTAATCCTGGCGCGTCTGGTCGAGATCCTGCTGATCGAGGCGCTGCGCGCCGCGCCGGAAGGCGCCGCGGCACCCGGCCTGCTGCGCGGCCTTTCCGATCCGCGCATCGCCAGCGCCCTGCGCAGCCTGCATGGCGACATCACCCGCACGTGGACGGTTCCCGACCTGGCCGCAACGGCCGGCATGTCGCGCTCGGCCTTCTTCGAGCGGTTCACCCGCCTGGTCGGCCGCCGGCCGATGGAATACCTGACCACCTGGCGCATGGCCGTGGCGCGTGATCTGTTGCGCCAGGGCAGCCTTGCGCTCGATGAGGTCGCAGCACGCGTCGGCTATGGCTCGGCGAGCACCTTCAGCACCGCTTTCAGCCGCCACACTGGCCAACCGCCGGGGCGGTATGCAAAAGCCGTGCTGGCGGAGGGATGAAAGGACGGCCCTGAGCCGCCGATCGGCCCTTCCGGGGCATGTCGCCAAAGCGGTCACTTGAGCGTGGCGCAGCGTGAGGCGTGCGCAGACCTTTCAAGACATTCATATCTGGCGCAGAATGCCCGCTGTTGCAGGCGCAAAATTTCAGGCGCGCCTTCCCGGAAGCGGACATAGCTGTACAGTCTCTCCCCGCCCATTGCCAACATGCGTAGATTGTGTGACGAATGACCTGATACAGGTAGTATGCGAGTGCTCATTGTGCCCGAGGCTAGCGCAACCAGGCTGGGCGAGACGCTTAATATTGAAAATTGAGAGGAAATAGCTAACTTGTTTTCGAGCGTCACTCCTGAAGCGGCAAAATCTATTGCGAGTGCAGCTCAGGTGTCATCGGGAGTGCCGATACCGCCGCAGAGCTTGCTTCCTATTCTGTCGGCGGCAGACTGGGAGCAATTTACCCACGAATGGCTGTGGTTCTATAAAGACAATGGCACATATCACGATATAAATAAATATTCCGGAGCCGGAGACCTCGGCCTCGATCTTGTTGCCTTCACATCGGCAAAGGGTTTTGATGAGGCTTGGGATAGCTTCCAGTGCAAGCAATACGGTCACGCACTTCAGCCAACCGACATTTATCCAGAAGTAGGAAAGATTATTTATCATTCCTTTCAGAAGACGCCGCCCTTTAATCAGAGTGCGCGCATCCCCCGTCGCCATGTATTTGTATGCCCACACGGCGTTGGAATCACAGTCGGGCGCTGGCTGAAAGACCCGCGACGCTTCAGGGACGAAGTGCGAAAAGCCTGGGAAACGCATTGCGTTCCCAAAATCGCTAAAGGGCTGACCGCTCCGCTCGAAGGAGATTTGCTGGCTTATTTCGATGCATTTGATTTTTCGGTATTCGATGATGTAGCGGCGGTCGATTTGATCGCAATCCACGAACAGACGCCGTTTCACCGGCCACGCTTTGGTGGCGGCCTGCCGCCCGTCTCTCCGGCATCTCCGCCGCCGGATGAACCGGCAGAGCATGAGAGCGTTTACCTGAAAAAGCTCATGGATGCCTATGGCGACCATCTGGGAGCGCCGGTGAGCAACCACTCAGAGCTGAATGAAACGCTGGGCGGGCACTACAAAAGACAGCGAATATTCTTCTATCACGCCGAGTCGCTGCGTAATTTCGCGCGCGACCGGACATTGCCGGAAACATTCGCCTCTTTGCAGGAGGACATCTATAACGGCATCATCGATATCTGCGAAAGTGATCACGCGGATGCTCTGGCGCGCTTGCGCGCTGCCGTGAGCGCCGCTGGACAGGTGGCCGCAGGCGGCAATGCGCTCTTTGCCGTATCCAGGGTGGCCGACAGGCAGGGAATCTGCCATCAGCTTGCCAACGATGACCGACTGAACTGGGTCAAAAAATCATGAGCGGCCCACACCAACACTCGCCGTTCAATAGCGCCCTGGAGACAGGCGTTCGTACGCTGACCGTGCTGGTCGCATCCTATCCTACGGCCCACGATCTAAGCAGGCTCGTGCAATATGACTATCTCGTCGTGCATTCGGCAGATGCCAGCGGCCCGCCCAGCTTGCACCCGCCCTTGCCGCTCCGCACCAGCGAGCTGCTGGTGCGGCGCAAGCTCATCGAGGCTGGTCTTCGGCTGCTGATCAGCCGTTCCCTTGCAAGCCGGATATTGTGTGAGGACGGGGTACTCTACCGCGCCGAGGAAGCCGCGGGCGCATTCTTGGACAACCTAGCTGCGCCTTACACGGTCTCTTTGCGCGCGCGGGCAGAATGGGTCACCGGGACATTTGACTCGCTGAGCCAGCCCGAGCTGAACCAGGTCATTGACTCGTTGTTCTCGGCCTGGACGACCGAGTTTCAGCCCGTCGAAATCGCCAAGCAGGAGGAACTCTTCTAGATGAGTGATCTGCTGATCAGATATCTTGCCTTCTTCGGCCCCCGCCGCGAACCTGCCTCCGTCAAGTTCGAGCCTGGCCTAAACATTGTTTGCGGCGCCTCAGACACCGGAAAATCGTTTATTTCCGAAAGCATAGATTTCATGCTCGGTCAGGAAGATCCCGTGCGGGACATACCAGAGCGCGCTGGATACGACCGTATCAGGCTTCTGGTGGATAGCGATACACATGAGCCGCTCACGCTTGACCGGAGCGTGGAGGGCGGAAACTACCTTGCCTATTCCGAAGAGCTTTTCGAGGGCGAACCGACGAGCCAAGCGCGCACATTGCGCTACAAGCACGCCGCATCGCGTACCGATACGCTCTCCTACGAGCTACTGGAACGTGTGGGGTTCGCGGGCCGCACCCTTCGCAGGAATGCGGCAGGCAAGACCAGAAGCCTGAGCTTTCGTGATCTTGCGCGCCTGTGCGTCGTCACCGAAGAAGAAATCCAAAGGCGAAGCTCGCCCGTCCTGTCCGGCCAGTGGGTCGCGGCGACGGCTGAATATGCCGCCTTCAAGCTCATGCTGACCGGCGTGGATGACTCGGCGCTCGTATCTTCCAATGATTCACCAGTGCGGCGCGACCGTGATAGCGGCAAACTCGAACTTCTTGACCAAATGGTCGCCGAGCTCCAATCCGAACTCGACGAGGCTGGTATCGAGGAAGAGGAACTTCTGGAGCAGGAAGACAAGCTCAAAGCATCCATTCAGAACAGAACCGCATCGCTTCAATCGGTGCAGAAAGAGCTGAACTCCCTTATTAGCAGCCGTGCTGAGGCGGCGAAGGCAATTCGGGATTCCAAGGCGAGAATGATCGAGATCAACGAGCTTGTCGGCAGGTTCAGCCTTCTCGACGAGCACTATGATACCGATCTCCAACGCCTCAATGCCGTCCATGAATCGGGTTCCTTGTTTGTACATCTGGAGAAGAAGCCATGCCCGCTTTGCGGTGCATTGCCAGGTGATCAGCATGTGGATGGTGATTGTGACGGTAACACCGAGGCCGTTGTCCAGGCTGCACGCGCGGAGATAAACAAGATCATCCAGCTGCGGCGCGAACTGGCCGAAACTCTCTCATCGCTGCGCTTGGAATTTGACGAGCTTGAAGGTGGGCTCGCCCCGTTGCAGGCCAGCTATGATGGCTATGACGCCGAGCTCGGGGAAGTGGCGGCGCCTGCTGTTTCCGAAGAACGCAGCTCATACAACGCGCTGATGACTGAGTTATCGGAGGTGCGGGTGTCGCTCGACAAGATCGAAAGCCTGAAAAAGCTGATGCAGCGCCGCGGCGATCTTGAAGATGAGAGCGGAATCGATGATGGCGACACGGGCAATACAAAAACCCAGATTTCTAAGTTTGTTCTGGACGAGTTTGCGCAGACTATCCAATCCATTCTTGAGGAATGGGACTTCCCGAATGTATCTCGAGTCTACTTTGACGAAACCAAAAAAGACATTGTGATTTCCGGCAAGGATCGGGGTAGCGCAGGTAAGGGCCTTAGAGCGATAACGCATGCTGCGTTTACAATTGGCCTCATGGAGTTTTGCCGCGAACGCGGCCTCCCCCATCCAGGATTTATAGTTCTCGATTCCCCACTTCTGGCTTATTGGAAGCCAGAAGGCTCAGACGACGACTTGAGGGGCACCGATCTTAAAGAGAATTTCTATCGCTACTTGATGGGCATATCAAAAGAGAACCAGGTCATCGTAATCGAAAACGAGCATCCACCGGATTTTGTAGCGAAAGAGGTGCCAGTAACAATATTCACTAAGAACCCTAATTCAGGGAGGTATGGACTGTTTCCGCCCCCAATTGAATAGCATCTAAACAGATGGCGAGATGGGATCCGTACTGAAATCGGCATCTAATATGAACTTGTCTGACAAGGGTTCGTCAAAAAGCGTCCATATTGGGCTTACCCCGGTCGAGACCTCGGCCAGTATGATCGGGAGATATGAGCTAATTGCGATCCGCGGCACTTTCTAAAGGCAACGCCAGCTTCATCTCCATCGCTCTCCTTCGGCGAAGTTTTGTGTCTGCACTTACGGCGAACGGCGGTATTGATCAGTGCGCATGCAGCAGAGGCTTTCATCCTGCCTCCAGATCCGGAAACTTTGCAAAGGACACTACCTGCGCAGTTACGTCGCTCTCTGAACGACGTGTGAGTGGCCGCTACCGCTGATCGCCGCGGATGCGATGCCGCAACCTCACAGGCAGCTTTCCGCCCAATGCAACCGCCGCGCCGTTAATCACATCGTGCTATGTCTTGGGCTTCGGCTGGTGCAGCCGCCGGCGCACATTCGCACGGAACGTATTCTGTAGGTCCTTGTTGATCAGGTCGAGATCGAACCATTCCGGGTCGAAATGCCCACCCGCCCAGCGGAGGTTCGATTCTTGCACCTCATGAACCGGATCCCGGATCGCTTCCAGGAAATCGCCATATGAACACGGACCGCCGACGTCTTCGGGTGGCCGGGCACGAGCGCCTTCGAGGCATTCGGCATGGCGGGGAACTGGATCGAGCGACAGGGCTTTGTTGCGCAAAAGGTGCTTTGGGTATAGTTCCCCTTTCCTTGGACAGACTTATCCTGCGGCCATTGTCGTGGGCGTGCCGAGAGCCGTGTAACGGT